>JABHEX010000307.1 GCA_018676385.1 Akkermansiaceae bacterium | reverse complement strand
TGATGGTTGGCATACCGGGATGGGAATCGATGATGCCTTGAGCCCACGCAATGGCATCGAATGCCGGCACGTCCGCCGGATCTGGTGTTGAGCCAACGGCATGACCGGGTGTGTCATACTCCAAATTCAGCATCAGGTATTCTCTGGCGCCGCCCGCGGCAGATGAGCGGATGATGTGCCAGGTGTTGAGGTCGTTGCTGCTGACTCCTCCGTATTCCGGCTGTCCTGCATAGCGGTGGGTTCCACTACCATTACCAAAGTAGTCGCGGTAGTTGTGTGCCCAAGCGCCTGCCGGATCAGTGCCCGCTTGGGTGCTATCTTGCTCGTGATTGCCGTAGTTCACATTCCATGGGATACCCGTGCCGCCATCCGCATTGGTGGCGGTATCAAGAGTAACCATGGCAGCCTCTGCTCGATCCCACTGGGTGATGCTGTTACCGTTTTCGACAATGTCACCCACCTGCGTGACAAAGCGAATCTTGTTCGCCTGGGCATTGGTTGCGATCCAGTCGGTTTGAACGGTAAAGGAGGGGTAGTAGGTCGTTCCTTTCACTGGGACCTGCTGATCGCCGATCACCGCGATGGTGAACGGAGCTGCGGTGATGTAGGAAAGAGGTGCCGTGCAGAGAAGACTGATGCAGCAGAAACGGGTAATGAAGCGGATCATAGGTTTAGGCTAAAGTAAAACTGCCCAGCCCGATTCCCCTGTCCGGGGGATGAGCTGGGCAGTGTGAATGTTTTCTGTTTTCGCTTCCGGATTACTTACGGCGGCGGAGTATCAGGGCGAGTCCGCCGAGGCCGAGCAGGGCGGTGGTGGAAGGCTCGGGGATCACGGAACCGGGGTTGTTGTAAAGCGACTGGATCTGTGGCAGGGTCAAGGCCTCGTCGTAGACCTGCACGTCATCCTGCAGCTTCTTGGAGGTATAACTAGCGGAGTTCGTGTATGTGCCGATGCCGAATTTCAGGCCGGTTCTAGTGCTAGAAAGCTTGCCGTCTGTGGTAGTGGTATTAGAACTAGCTAGAACTCCGTTGACGTAGATTGCGCCGCCAACACCGTCTTCATAAACACCGACGAAGTGGTACCACGCGCCGTTCGCGTCGGGGGTAAAGTTTGCATCGAGGTTTCTTTGATTGTCTGCAAAGTAAGACCACCGCATGCCGTTGCCAGTCGTAGTAAAGGCGTATGAATCGGAGCCTGATCCGGTCCCGGAGAATCCCGCGATACCTTGAGAGCCGGTGAAGTCATTGTCGCTATCATCACCTTTCAGCCACACCCAAGCCGACAGCGTCACTGCCGACCCGCCTTCGAGGGCTAGTGCGGAGTTGCCAGAGGCGACAACCTCTTGGTAAGTGGGTGTCTGCAGGCCGGTGCCGCTGACCCCGGTCGCGTAAGTTGTGGAGGATCCCACTTTATTCAGGTCATACCCGTTGCCGCTGACATCGCTCAGCGTGGCTGGGGAGGCGTTTGGAACTGTCCCGCCGTCCATGCTCCAGTGCGCCATCAGAGCCGCGTTAGCAATTTGTGGTGTGATTAGGGCCGCAGCAGCGATGGCTACCAAGGCGGTGCTTGTTTTAATAGTTTTGTTCATCTGTTTTTTCTGTTGTATGTTTCTGAGGTATGTTTCTGAGGTAATTGTTTGATCGATTTATGGTGATAAAACGCCATCGAGAATGACAAACCCTACTATAGACGGAAATCAGATGCTGAATGTGAGCAGATTTCTTGAACTTTTTTTTCCCGTCGGTCTGAATTCATCGGGCAATCGAAATTTACCTATTGGTTTTTATGACATTGAACGAAAAATTTTGCTCACATTGCCGGGGATTTCTCCGTAGTGTAGGTAGTAATGAACATTAAATAGAGAAGTGAAACCTCGCCCCGCACAAGAAGAAGCCGTATTTATCGGTGATATAACCCGTTTTCAGACGCAACTACGGGCGTACATTATCTCGCTGATGTCAGGCTTGAGTGGAGCTGAAGATGTTTTGCAGGAAACCAACATCGTGTTGTGGGAGAAGCGGGCGAAGTTCGAGCCGGGAACGAACTTCCGTGCCTGGGCATGCGCGATTGCCCGGTTGGAGGTCAAGGCGCATCGCCGCCAGATGTACCGGTTGGGGATCACGATGCTGGATGAAGAGCTTGCGGATCAATTGGCAGAGCCCTTGCAGAGCGATGAGGAAACCCCCGAGGAGCATCTTCAGGCCCTGGAACAATGCCTTGCGCGATTGCGTGAACCCGAACGCGAGCTCATCGAGCATCGCTATTTTTCAAAATCCACACTAGGCGCGTTTGCCGCCAGGAGAGGACAATCCACCGAGACCTTACGCAACAGCCTCTACCGCATCCGGGCGGCGCTGAGAAAGTGTATTCAAGACAAACTCGCCATCAGCGAGGCCCGCTTATGAACCGACGTGAACTAGAAATGCAACTGCAAGACCTCCTGGAAGGGGTGCTTGATGCGTCGGCGTTGGATGGTCTTCAGCAAGAGTTGCGCGAGAATCCTGAAGCGAGGGAACTCTATCGAGAATATGTGCGTCTGCAAAATGCGCTGCAAATGCGCAGTGCGGGTGTGGATCTGGTTGGTGTCGTGCCGATGGATCAGGTGGTCGAGAGACGTCAGCGACGGATGATGCGGAATTCAGGTTTCGCCGCAGCTGCGGTGTTGCTCGTTGGGTTGCTGGTGATGGCCTTTTTCATGGTTCGTGAGCAGCCGTCTGCACTGGCATTCACGACCAGCCCGGGAACGGAATTTGTGTTGAGTGGCATGGGTGGTGAAGATTCGCCACAAGGAATGGTGATCGAAGAGGGGACGCGCTTGGAAATTAAGCGTGGCACCGTGGAGCTGAAATTTGCCTCCGGAGTGCGCGGGATCATCAAGGGTCCGGCTGATCTAACACTTCACCGCAAGGATCTTCTCTATCTGGCCCGTGGCACTGGCTGGTTCGAGGTTCCCGAGGAGGCCATTGGATTTCAGGTGAGCACGCCCGATCTTGTTCTTACCGATCTCGGCACTGAGTTTGGAATCCTGACGCAACCGGATTTTCTTGATGAGGTGCATGTGTTTTCCGGCAAGGTGGAGGTATTGAATCGTTATGGCTTGAAACGACAGCAACTCGCTGTTGAAGACGAGGCATGGGTCGCCGGCCCAGCCGGGAGGTGGAAAAAAATTCCTCTGCGCCCCGATCATTTTATCAAGAAGCTTCCCAAGACTGCCCCCAAGGCCGGCACATACGTGTTTCAGGATGATTTTGAAACCGACACCTCGAGTGACTACACGTCCATTGATTATGCTAGAGGAACTGCCATTCCAGGTGAGTTTTCTATCGACTCCGAAAACAGTAATGTCCTGGAAATTAGGGCGAGTTACGGTGCTCAAGTAGTTCATAAAGAGGCAACCTTGGAAGTGGGGCAATGTTTTAAAACCGACTGGATGACACAGGTTGTGGCGCATAATTCGGTTAAACCATCTACCTCCCAGGTGCTTAACAATGATCCCAAGGGAGTGGGCTATAATGTCCGGCTTAGGGTCGATAATGGGGTGTTTGAGATTGATTTTCGCCGTGGCTCTGAAGGCAGCTATAAATGGTTCAACAACTCACCGTTTACTGCGCCTGATACGTTTTGGGTTGAGCGCTACAGCGCAACAGAATTCGCCTGGTTTCGAGGTGCCTCGGTGAATGAACGAACCAAGATAGCGGAAATTACTTTTGAATCTGATCCTGGGAAATTGTTCGTTGGCCTCCAGGCGTATAAAATGACATCGCGCTTCGATAATCTCGCCATCACGGAACAAGGAGAAAGCTCGAAAGTCGGCAGGGGTGACGACTCGGCGCAGGGAGAAAGAGACGACTAGACCGCTTAGGTTTGCCAACTTAGCGTGGCAAAAGGATCTCCTCGTTATCCATACCTGTCAGGTTCTTCAGGCCTGAGACAAATCGCCACATGGTGACCATCAGGATGACCATCATCGGGACACCGATCACTGCGAACCCCCAACCTG
>JABHEX010000306.1 GCA_018676385.1 Akkermansiaceae bacterium | reverse complement strand
GAATCCTTGGTCTGGATGAGAAAAATGATCCGCAATTACCGCCCCGATCACATGAAGCTGGATTACAGATGGCGCTACTGCCGCATTACCAAAACTGATGTGCCATACACTTCGAATGTTCCCCGTCCCGTCCGTCCCGACCTGAAACTTCTGAGCATGCAAGACTACTTCCTCGAAGGCGGTATCTGTGGCCCACGCGCCTTTACCGGCAGGGCCGCCACCCACGCTTTTGGCATCCCGTCACGCCCGGCTCCTCAAACTGGCCACGCAGCTCTCGCTCACTGGACACCCGATGGATGGGTCACCGTCTTCGGCGCCCACTGGACCCACAACCGCTTCCGCGGACAGTGCGGTCTCGACTTCGAATTGGAATCCAGAGTGCGCAGCAAACCCGATGAATACCACCAAGTGCACAGAGCCAATTGGCTGGGTGATGCTCTCGGTGAGCCCATCGTTAACCGCATGCAATTCGGTGTCGGTGGCGGATTCTGGAAATCCCTCGCGCACTACAAAAAACTCGCCGTGGTGCAAGATGAAGACTTGCAAGAACTGGCATCTGTTGGGGCCGAGTTCGCCGAGTCCAATGAGCCCGCGATTTCGCCCAACTCAGACTGGATTGAAGAACTCGACGGCCCACGTAAGGAGAAAGAAAAAGAATTCCCACAGGTGGAACTGGCCGAGGCCGATAAAACCATCACCACCGATAAAAACGGAGTCATCACCATCCCCGTTGCCGCCTGCTCAAAGCCACTGAGCACCGAAAAAATTCGCTTCATGAAAAGTCATGATGATCAGTTTGTGCAAATGCATTATAACTTAGCCGGGAGCCGACCCGAACTTCGCTCCTACACAGTCACTCTTCCCAAGGCTGGAAAATATAATTTCACCGCGACCGTGGTCACCGTCACGGTGGATAAGTCCTTCACAATCCGGGCTAACAGACGCAACATGCACGAGGTCGCTCTCCCGTTTACCCTCGGCGACTGGCAACAAACCAAACCCGTCGCCATGGAGCTCAAGGAAGGAAGAAATAAACTTCAACTGACACTCAAAGCGCCAAACAAGGGCGTCAGCATCAAGCACTTCAAACTCACCCCGGTGAAGTAACACAATGAAGTTTGCCCTCGGCGCAGCATCCATCCTACTGCTTGCCCTCTCACCCGCTCACTCAGCGGATGACGGCAAGCACCTGTTTATCCTCTCCGGCCAGTCAAATATGGCCGGCATGAAGCCGGAGCTCTCATTCACTCCCACCGTCACCAAGGCATTTGGCAAAGACAACATCATCGTCACCAAAAGTGCCTACAGCGGTGCCTCCATCCGCAGCTGGGCAAAGTCGAACCACGAATTCCCTCCCCCCACCCGAGGCCGCGTGCCCAAGGTGAGAGGCCATTTTTACGACACCCTGATCAAAGGCGTCAAAGCCGCCATCAAGGGACAGTCAGTCAAGACCGTCACCTTCGTCTGGATGCAGGGAGAGTCGGACCTCAACAACACCGCCTACGATATCTATCTTAAGGAGCTCATCTGGCAGATCCAGACCGACATCGACTTCAAGGACATCAACGTCGTCATCGGCAGGATCAGCGACTGCGGACTCGACCGGCCCAAGCGACTCGAAGGCAAAAAATACATCCGCAAAACCCAGCAGGAATTCGCCGAAGCCCACCCACGTGGCGCCTGGGTCGATACCGATGACCTCAACGATAAAAAACAAGCCGACGGCACCATCGTCCACGACCTGCACTACACCTCGGAAGGCTACAAAATCCTCGGCCAGCGCTTTGCCGAAAAATCGATTGCCCTGATCAAGGCGAATGGCAATCGCCCCTGAGCCCATTGGGTATCCTCATTGTCTGGCTAGCCCAACGGGCTTTCATCCTTCAGCCCAAGGTTGCGCGCCCACGCGCTACCTTGGGTATCATCCCGACATCATCATATACCCCAACGGGGTTGCGTCCAACGGATACACAAAGAACCCGTGATCAATCCCAAAGGTATCGTTCATCCCAGGCCTCTCCGTGTTTTTGTAACATCGATCTCAACTCATCCTGAAATGTCATTTTCTGATGATGTTCTTTTTGCTGGATAATGTATCTCTCCACAGCCTCCAAATTAGAAACGCTCACAGAAAAACAAGCATAGCCGCCTTGCCATGAAAATTCTACCAGCGGTGGCGCACCCCCACCTGCGGATGTGTTAGTCTCGGGCTGATCCTTAACCCAAAGGCTCGACGCGCGTTTCATCTCCTTCACCCAATCCGCTTGGGTCGTGGACCTTCCTAACCGGGCAAGAATATGCACGTGATCCTCCACACCACCAATCCGTAAAGGCGCACACTGAAGCTTTATTGAAACTCCACCTAGATAACGATGTAATGAAGCCCGGAGTGTATCGTCGCACAAAAATGCCCTGCGCCCTTTCGTTGAAAAACAATATGCAGGTAAACGGCGGATAATGATTGGGGCATGGCTTAGGTTGATGGGGGTATATGTTCTAACGAACAATTATCATGGCACTGCTCATGACGCAACCCCGTTGGGGTAAAATATGTTTTGATGACATATACCCAAGGTAGCGCGTGGGCGCGCAACCTTGGGCTGGAGGATTTAAGCCCCTTGGGCTAACTCGGCAGGGCATAATATGTCAGTTTGACACGGAAATCCTGCTCAACAATAGAGGCATAACCTGTCGAAAATAATTGCTTTTAAATTTGACGCATGCCGCAGGGGGGGGGGCAGGATACGTGCCAAATTGCTTTTAATTTTGATTTTTCCTCGATTGAGGAAATTTAGAGAGAGCACAAAAACCCACCCCAAAGTATGATGAAATCAATCAATACAGTCTTCCCACTCGCGGCGATCGCCGTGGCTGCCGTCACCGGTTCCGCCAGTGCCGCGATAACTTACGTAGGCGGGCAATCCAACTTTGAAGCACATACGAACGACCCGACGGTCGGTTGGCGAAACGCAACGACCGCCAAGCCTTTGGACGGCGACGGCGACAATGTCCTCGGCACGGACGGCTATGATCTTTCAGGAAATAGCGCTCCATTGCTTCTGCCCTCTTATGTTCTCTCCTCCGTAGTTAGCGGCAACCACAACCAAACGAGAGGCAATGTCGATGATCCCGCGGATCCTACGGGTGCCGATATCGCAGGAGGCTGGTCGGGAGGGAGTAGCGCCAGCGGGACTTTTGGAACCTTCGTTTTCCAGGGAAGCACTATGGCTACGGAAACCTTGCGACTTGGTGTCCTTTACGACTCCGATTGGAACCTTGCTTGGGGCACTCAAACTTTCACACTGACACAGACGGTCGGTGGAAGCGATGCAGCGACAACACCAACCCTGACACTCGCAGGTGATGGCGTAGACGTCGCCTTCTTTGATATTACTGGCATTCAAGACGGGGACACCTTTGTCTTGAGCTACACAGACGTAGCTATTAATTGGGCACATATCGGCGGCGTGACCTTCGACACCGTCACCGTCCCCGAGCCCACCACCACTGCCCTTCTCGGCCTCGGTGGACTCGCCCTCATCCTCCGCCGCCGCAAGTAACTCGGCTCGGCAACCACACGCCAAATTTTCCAACCCCACTCCCCTTCACCGGGGCGTGGGGTTTTTTTCATTTGGAGTGCAACCGAACAAGGAACACGAATTTCACTCACCTGACAGCAATTTGATTTCTGTAGTAGATAGCAAATGAGTCCTTTCCTCAATAATCTGAACGCTTAACCTGGTATCAATCCTCATGAAAATCACAACGTTCATCATCGCCCTCTTGTGCTGTCTGCAAATCGCTGGAGCAAAACCCAACATCCTGCTCATCTGCATCGATGACCTGAATACCCAGCTTGCCTGTTACGGACACAAACACGTCCATAGCCCGAATATCGACAAGCTCGCCAGCCAAGGCCGACAGTTCTCCCGCCACTACGTCCAGGCACCCACCTGCGGAGCCTCACGCTTCAGTTTACTCATCGGAAAATACCCACCGCCAAATGGCAACAACGGACTGGTCGATAAGCACTACATGAAAAAAGATCCGTCGCCCAGTCTGCCACACTGGTTCAAGTCCAAGGGATACCAGACGATTTCCATCGGGAAAATCTCCCACCACCCCGGTGGATTCATGGGCAAGGAATGGAACGATCCTAGAAAACCGGAAATGCCCGGCTCCTGGACACGTTCATTGATGCCCTGCGGCGATTGGAAAACGCCACGCGGTGCCATGCACGCATTCGCAGGTGGTAAGCCAAGAACCCGCGCCTACAGCCCGAGAATCGAAACAACAACAAACACACCCGCCTACCCAGACGACCTCATTCT
>JABHEX010000305.1 GCA_018676385.1 Akkermansiaceae bacterium | reverse complement strand
CGAGTAAAAGAAATACGGGAAGTAGAAAAAACCACTCGGGCGCGGTAAAGGTCATAATTAAATAGAGGGTGAATTTTTAGATTTTGTGAAAAACCAAGCGCCGAGCATGGCGGTGAGAATTAGGCACACCCAGACGCGCCAGAGGTGGTCGTCGCGGGTATGTCGATCAACAGCAGTCGCCATGGAGCTGGCGGGTAGGTCATCGATGGAGCAGTTCGAAAAATCCGCCTCACGGGTGTCGGCGAAGTAGGTGGCGGATGTGAATAGGATTTCTTCGTCTTGGGCGATTGTGAAAAATCCCGGAGTGTCCGGTGCGCTCAGAGCGCCGCTATTAGCGGGGCGTTGCTCCGTTTTTAAAAGTTCACCATCCAGTCCAAGTGTGTTGATTGTCAGGGCGGGTGCTTTTTCTCCGTGAAGTCGAGTTAGCTCCAGAGGCTCTCCCGTTTCTGTGATACGTGTTTCGGGGGCCATTTTTTCGTTTCGAAGTTGCTCGCAAAAGCGCAGCAAGAGCACTGCGGTGGCGGGTTGTTTCAGCGCGTTGGATTTCTGAATATCAAAGTTGAACACTAGGGCTTTATTGCCTGATGCTGGGTGCCTACGCAGAAAAATTAGTGCGCGGTTTCCTTGCCAGAGTAGCACGTCATCTGCCTTGTCCTGCGGAATCGAGATACTTTGGCGAACTAGCAACGTATGCCAGTTCAATCCTTCAGTTAGTTTGTGTTTGGGCGTGACGATGTTGCCTGTGAGATAGCGACGAGTTGGCGCTTGATCGGTGGGGAAAACAATCAGATGGCTATCCGAAGGAGTGGTTTCCGTAGAGCTTACAACCAGATCTGCCGCGTCTTGGTTTGCCGCTTCGAGTAGATTAGGAAAGCTAGTCAGCATCCGGTCACTGAGCCGCGCGGCGTCCTTTGCTAGGGTGGAGAAAACCATCAGCGGTTTGGGCTTTGGCCGCACCATCGGTAAGGAATCGTCTAGAGTGAATGAATCCTCTTCCAGGACGAGTTGACAGCGTTGTGTACCTGCGGGAAATGCGCCCTGCAGAGTGGTCAGTCTGCCAGCATTGAGCTGGAGCTTACGGCTGCTACTTTTACCTTTTGCCGTATTAAGATACCAGTTTCGTTGTTGTGTTGTGTCTGAGTAGTTTCTCACCACGGCTTTCCATATAAGATTGCCGTCACGTTGTTCGAAGCTTACGCCGGTGATGCCTACGTTTTCTATGTTACTGCCGATTGATATATACGAGGCGTTGTAGGGTAAAGTGTCTTCGATGGGTGTGTCTGTGATATAGCAAACCGCGCCCTCTGCACTCACTAGACTACGGGCAATACGGAGGCTGTTCGATGGTTCAATAGCACCGGAGCTTGGTGTCCACTTGCCAAGTGCCTCCATCATTTTTTCGGGGGCTGTACCTTGGTAAATTTTGGGTTTGCTTGGGTCGGACTCTAGAATCCAAATTTCAACGTTAGCTGCATTCCCTTGGAGTCGTGTGATTTCCTGCTCTAGCGAAGGTGTGATTTTTTCTTTGAATACGCGTATCGATGCCGAGCTGTCTAACACAATGGCAATCCTCTGCGTCGACTTTGCCTTCACATAGCGCGGCTGCACAAGTAGCCAGGTTGCTAGCAAAACAGAGAGGATCTGAAGCCATAGCGGCACCGAGTTGACGAGTCGATCAAACCGCCGCCCGCTGGTGCTTTCACGCTGCATCTGTCGCAGCAAGAACAGGGTGCTCACGGTGACCACTTTCGCCCGACGTTGCAGGAAGTGAATTAGTATAATGGTTGGAACGCCTAACAGCGCCCAGAAGCCATACGGATTTGTGAGGATTAAATTGATAAAAAGTGGTGGTATTATTTGATAACCAAGGCGCCAGCTGAGACAGCATCTTCATTCAGAGCATCGAGGAGTGGACGGTTGGCGCAGACGCGGGCGAGGGGGGCGTTGAAACGTTTGGCCGTAGCGTGCCACTCGGCGAAGTGGGCGGCGTAGGCTTTGCAGAAGTGCCTGAGGGTGGATTTCTCAACGCGATGCGAATGTTGACTGCCAGCTTCGACATCAACAAACTCGTAGTTTCCTTGCCACTCAGGATTTGCTTCGGCTCTGAGAAATGGGGCAAAGATAATCGGTTTTCCTTGCTGAATACTCAGGTGGCGCAGCGGATGGTTCGGGTCACCTTCAAACAACAGATCAGAAACGAGTACGCGGATTGCATTACCGCGAAGCTGAATCTGGTCGAGTGCCAGAGGGGCGCTGGGGCGTGTTGGTTTCATCTCAAGCACCGTGTTCATCCAGTGGTGTGAGATTACGGCATCCATCGGCAGGCGTGTGTGTGCGTCGCCACGGAGTAGATGGATGTTTACAGAAGCACCCGCCTGAATCGCAGCTATGGTGACGAAGTAAAACAGCTCGGTGGTTCGCGCTGCTTTGGTTGGATCAAAAAACATCGACTCGGATGCGTCTAAAATAATGTCGATGACCGGTCGTACCTCTTCGCGGTAGAGCTTCATCGAGTAGTTGCCGGTGCGTGCGTATGCCTGCCAGTTGATGTGGCGGGGGTCGTCACCCGGCATATATGCGCGGTGGTCTTGGAAATCGATTGATGAGCCTGTGCCTGCACCTTGAAACTCGCCAGCCATGCCTCGCCAGACCTGTGAACGCAGGGGTAAGGTCAGGCGTTCCGCGCAAACGGACGCCTGGGTGTGGAGTAGAGCTAACTGATCAACGGTCATTGTTCATTAGTGGATAAGCGTTCGACATCGCGGATATGTTTCCAGACAGGGAGAGAGGATGTCAGGGCGATGCTGGCATAGAGAATCACATTTATATAGGAGACATTGAGTAGCGCGGTCTCAGAAAATCTAGACGATCCACCCAGATGGATAATGCTTGTGGGGACCCAGAAAAAACATTGCATGATCTGGAGTTTGCCGCCGTCTATAAACTCTTCAGCAGCTATAACAATCAGCACGATCAAAAATTGGGTGCAGGTAAAAAGTAGATACATGCCAAAACGATTATCATGTTTTTTTACGAACAACCGTGTCAGTGCCAGTGGGAAAAGTAAGAATGCGAACGCGGAGTTGAGAAGGGTTATTGCTTCGGCATTGGCCCGATAACTGAAATGCATCAGCCCTTGTATTAGCCCGTAGAGCAACAACACAAATACCAGTCCGGTTGCCCAACCGGGGTAGAGGGCGCGTCCAGCCGCTGAGCCAATAATTCCTTTTCTGGTGAATGGTGCAACGATGGGTTGTGTTAAATTCGTGTTTTCAGTTAGGCTGATCACGCTAACAGGGATACAGAATGCAAGGCTAAGGGCCAGAGAGACCTCCATGTCCACCTTGGCGACGGCAAATGCTAGAAGTGAAATAGTGATCAGCCCCAAGCTGATTATGCGCCTGCGAGTTGCGCGATTTTCTGATAGCGGTGCAATTAATGAAGTGCCGAGATCAAGTAGCATCCATGTGGCGTAGACGCAGACGATAATGAAGCCAAGGAATGTCAGCGTGGTCGACAGTGAGTCCAGAGTCACCGGGCGGAGCAAAGTCTGAAACGTGTGCCGACTGTCAAAAAATAGATTGCCGATAGAAATAAATATAAAAAATGCGGCGATGATCGGCAAAAGGACCCTGATAATGACCGATTTTAGTGCGCTAAATCCGACCGTTCCAGCGGTGAAAAGAGCAGACAGTAGAAAGATGCTCAGCATCAGCAAAATCTCTGAAAAAATCTGCATGTTGCCGAAGAAATAGCGTAGTATCAGGTATGGGATGATCGCCGTTAGGATGAGTGCTGACTGGCTTACAATCGAAATCCATTTCCCAAAAGTTATTCTCCATGCGCTTAGTCTTGTTAGGCATAAGAGGTCGATATTGTTGTTCTTGATCTCGGTTTGTAGAGCCCCGATACCTCGAAGCGGCTGCACCACGAGAACCGCGAGCGAATAGAAAAAGAAGATGATACGCGAGAGTAGATGCCCCGCATTTTCATGCGAAGCTACCGCCGCAGTGATCAGCAGAATAAAACACAAAAACGCCTGTATCGCAATGAACAGAACCACAAAGCTAATTCCCCGTAGCCCCTGACGCAGCTCCTTCACCAACATTGGGTTGAGCTTGTCCGGGAAATCCGAGATGTGGTTGATGGAAGGCATAGAGCTCATGCGTCCTGAAGAACTTATGGTTGCTTTGGCATTGACGGTGGTGTGTTCACCTTATCTAGCATATCAATAAAGGCGTCTTCCAGATTACGCTGCTCTTTGTGGAATTCGATGACCTGCAAGCCATCTTTCACCATACTAGCCAAGACACGAGCTGCGGTTTCGGTCGATTCTACACGTATGCGTCCGCCGTTTTTTCTGTTTTCGATAAACTCAGCGTATGGATTGGTAACTACCCAATTTGATACCGATTGGGCGTCGCCCAGTATCTGCACATCAAAAAAATATCCACCCCCTGTTTCAGTGCCTTGTTTGAGAGATTCGGCATCGCCATGGTGTACGATATGACCATTGTTGATAAAAAGAAGAGAGTCACACATCTCGCCGAGCTCCGAAAGGATATGCGATGAAATGAAGATGGTTTTCCCTTCCTCAGCGAGAATACGGATCAGGTGTTTGAGCTCGACGCGTGCCTTGGGATCAAGACCGGCAGCGGGTTCATCCATGATTAACACCTGCGGATCATGGATCAGTGACCGACCAAGACAAAGCCGTTGAGTCATACCTTTAGATAGTTTGTTAGATAGTCGGTCGGCAAGTGGAATAAGATCAGCAAATTCCATTACCTCCTGCACACGCATCTGGCGTTCCTTGCCGGCGTATCCAAGTGCTCTTGCATAAAAGTCCAGATACTCAAGCACGGTCATGTGTTCGTAGTTGCCAAAGTAGTCAGGCATCCAGCCAATGAGAGAACGAACTTTGGCTGGAAAATTAACCACGTTAATACCACAAATTTCTACCTGCCCCATGGTCGGGTAATCTAGGGTAGCTAATACACGCATCGTGGTTGTTTTTCCCGCACCATTGGCACCCACGAACCCACAAACCGAGCCGTGCGGCACTTCAAAACTAATTCCATCAACCGCTTTGAGTGTGCCGAAGTAGCGGTAGAGATTATTGGCGACTATTGCTGGTGACATAGGTCTAATGATTCCTACAGGACGTGTGGGATTATGGGGAAACCGGTCCGGTCATGATGGTTGTGGTGCTGAGCCATTTGATCGAGCCATATGTTTCAGTGGCGGTGGCGTTATTCGTGCTGGTGAAGAATCGGCCGGGGAGTTTTGAAATACGTATCAGATGAGAGGCGTTGTGGTTACCAAGTGATTTTTTCATACGGTCACGCCAGGTGTTAAACTCCATTTCGTCGGTGGGTGAGAGACTTACAGAGTTACCTTTTTCTAATGCATCTGCCATCCACCATGAGCCATTCTTCGCGTGGTAAAAGATCGTATTGAGGTCGAAATCAAAAGAGGAGGTTAGGGTGGGAGCACCTGCCTTAGGTGACAGTTCGATTCTGCCTCGTGTTGGGCGTATGGTTTTGAGTAAATGGCCATGGATGCTGCGGGATTGAAACCAATCACCTGCTAGATTAAGACCGTTGCTGCTGAGTTCCGCGGAGTAGGTGCTGGGCGACTCGCTGTTGACCACCACACGGGACCAGCGGGATGGTGCGAGCGCAACCGGGGTGATCATCGTGGGTTCTGAAGTGTCGAAGGAAGCGCCCAACAGGACACCGGTCCGTGCCACTTGCTCCTGGAAAATGTATGCCTTGTTTTCCTCAGCTTGTATTTCCATCAGTAGCACCCGATGGCCGCGCCCACCAAAACCATCTTGGAACATAATGACGATAATGAGTAGTGCACTGCACCCAAGGGAAATAATTGGTGTGGTTATAAATAGCTTGTGGCGTTTGCCTGCCTTGGCAAAAACAAAGAGATTCACGGGGCCGACGAGAATACCGAATACAAGTAGGATGAGGATGAAGAAGACCGAGTTAAAATTTTTCTCAGCGAGCTTTTTTTGAAGTGGCCAGCTACCTGCGTAATTTTTCAAGAGGCTGGCGTGAGGTGTTTCGTAACTGGATTTCCCACAATGGCTGACGAGGATTTCGGTAGCGGCTGCATCTAGTCGTTTTGATCTAGGCAATGCAACCAGCTGAACGTGTCCAAAACTCCGTACAGCGGATTTTTTTTTAGCCATGGTGGGCTCGATTTGAAGCGTTGCCAAATCGTCTGATGCATCAGTGGTGTAGAGGATGATTTTTCCACCGAATCGATTCCATTCTAAAATGGCGGTGCGTGCTCCGGGGTCAATTTTGCGCCAATCATCGGTGGTCATGAGGATTGCGTCTTGACCGATGTAGGAACGCCAGTCGGTGGGCATCGTTTTGGGGTCAAAGTCACCGGCAAATTTGAGATTGCTGGAAGAGTATGAGGCAGACGCATGGCTTTTTAATTGGCCGTCAAGGGTGGACGCATTGGGTATGTAGAGGGTGTTGCTCATTATTACTGAGGGCCAATTTTCGTCGACATCGGTGGTCATCGCCCCAGATGTCTCAGGGTATCCGGAGCAGCTGAGAATCATGCTCAATGAGCTACTACTGCCATAGCTTCCTGATTGGAAAATAGTCACCAGGGGAACGAGGAAATCGACCGTTTCGCGGCTACCTTTTTCACACACAAAGGAAAAGCTTGATGTCATTTTACTGTCACCTTGATTGCCAATCGAACCACCGTAGCTGTTATCTGATGAAACAAAATTAATCGTTAAATTGCGGTCGGATTTAGAGGCATTATTCATTTCCACACGGACTGGTGCGTATCCGTAGGCGGGGAGTTTTCCTAACAGGCAAGTGACTTGTGCCCACGTATTTGTCTTGGTTTCGTAAACCTGCCTGACTAGTTCCTCCTGAGCGTAGAGGGAGGAAAACAGCAGGGTGAAGATCAGGATGAGGCGTACCATGATGTGAAGGATGCGTAGCTTACTGGCTGGCCATGGTGCGAGGTGTCTCTTTCGCTTGGAACGGCACCTCATCAAGCAATGCAAAGATGGTGTCGTTGGTCGTTTTTCCCTCTACACGAGCATTGTAATCAAGGATCATTCGGTGACGTAAGACGGCAGGAGCAACGTATTTTACATCCTCGAAGGAGGCGTGGGTGCGCTCGTTGATCAGTGCGCGTGCTTTCGCAGCGGATGCAAGTGAGAGCGCGGCACGCGGACTTGATCCGTATTTGATGCCACTAGAGGCAGACGATTGCCCGGGGTGAGTGGAATCGACGAGGCGGGCGATGTAGTTCGCCACCACATCGGGAAGGTAGACGCGGCGAACCAGATCGAGGGTTTCCTGTAACTGGTCAGCTTCCATCATCGTGTTCACTTCCGGCTCAGTACCGAGCTCGCGGTTGTTGACGATTTTTTCCAGTGTGTCGACGTTGTTGCGGCTGACCTCGAGTTTGAACATGAAACGATCGAGCTGTGCTTCTGGCAGCGGATAGGTG
>JABHEX010000304.1 GCA_018676385.1 Akkermansiaceae bacterium | reverse complement strand
GGTTTATCGCGCCATGAAAGAGCGGCTAAAGCGTGACAAAGCAAAAACTCAAGTACTACAAATTTCTTCTATCGGACTGATGGAAATGACTCGCCAACGTCTTAATGAGTCACTTCGGGACAGCTTGATGGAACCATGCCCATACTGCCAAGGCCGCGGTAGAGTGAAAACCCCAATGACGATGAGTGTAGAAGTCCAACGCGCGCTAAACACTGTAATTCAACGCGGTGAGGGCGGCCTCGGAGATCTTGTTATCGTCGTAAATACAGAGGTGCTGAATCGCTTCAAAAATGAAGACTCAAACCTTTTCGTCGAACTTGAGCGCACGCACAGCGGTCGCCTTACTTTCCGCACGGACCCCACGTTAAACCGCGAGCGTTTCGCTATCATTGAGGCAACGACTGACAAGACACTCCATCAGGCGTAGCTATGGAAAGCACTCATTTATAATCCCAAAATAGAATATTTCTAACTTGCCAGATAGAAAAACCATTGCGATCGACGAAATTGTCACTTCAAAAAAAAATGATAGTGCCAAGCAAGAGGGTAATGCAAATTGGTCACAGGCCACAAGCCAAAACCCTAACAGCGGTTTCGCCCCTACCCCAGAAAACATCTTTGCTGATTTACAAAAATCGCTGCCATGGAAAGCACGTTTGACACTCTGTCTAACCCGCTGGTTCATGTCACTAAGCGGAAAGTCATATGGTAAGCTTGTAATCATACCAGTCACTGTCATCGGCGCACTGATGGCGATCCCGCTAGGGCTCTTATTTCTTTGTTTTCTAATTACCCGTTCTTTCTTCAGATCTTTAAGGTAGAAACGTCAATCATAGTATTCTGTTTAGTTAACAATATAAACGTTTCTTTTAAGCTGAGCGCTGCGCATAAACTAGTTTATTCGCGGCCATTACTCCCTCTTACTCCTTGACTTGATGCCACGATGGTAGACGCTTCTGAGTATTGCTAATCATGCTGACCATGCGCCACTTACTTCCTCTTGTCGCCATTTCTATTTTACCACTCGTATCCTGTGCTGAGACACCCCATATGCGCAGTAGTATGACCATCACCAAACCAGTGCAGGTAGGTGCCATACCAAGAAAACCTGCTCCCACTATTGGCGCCCCACGTGCGATTGTAGTCGACTTCACCAGTGGACGTGTGCTTTACGAAAAAAACGCCCGCCAACGATGTGCCGTTGCCAGCACTCAAAAACTCATGACCGCGCTGTGCGTTTTGGATAATGGTAACATTACTCGCAAATTCACTATCACCAAAAGTGACACTTGGGTAGTCCCTACCAAACTTGGCATTCTACCCGGGCAAGTCTACAGCAGACGTACATTGTTAGGCGCGTTGCTTGTAAAAAGTGGCAATGATGTCGCACGCGCGCTAGCACGTAGTGTAGCCGGTAGCGAGGCCTCATTTTCCAAGATAATGAACCGTAAAGCTATTAGCCTTGGCATGAAGGACTCGAATTTTCTGAACCCTCATGGCCTTACAACCAAAGGGCAGTATTCCACCGCAAGAGACATGGCAATCTGCGCACGTGCCGCTTTTAGCAGTAAAACATTACGAGGGATCATGAATACACGAGCTTATACCTTTCGTTTCTCTAATGGCCGATCCAAGCACCTAGAAAATACAAACAGGATTCTAAAGAGATTATCCTATTGTAATGGTATGAAAACAGGCACCACAAGAGCATCAGGAAGATGCTTGGTTTCCAGCGGCACCTTGAACGGCCGCTCCGCTATCGTTGTCGTGCTTGGTGCCACGTCGAAGACGATCTGGGACGACTCAGAAAAATTACTCCGTTGGGCATTGGAACGACCACGATCTAATTAGTCTCCTATTCTGCCATGCGACCACCCGAAGACGAACTCATAAAATTTGATGCAGCGTCACTACGGCGGCATATTCCCGATCCGCACGACGGGCTAATTGATTTCGCATCCAACGATTACCTTGGCCTCTCAAAACACCCCGCGATCAAAGCAGTCTATCTATCCACTGTGGAAAAACTGGGGGTAGGAGCCACTGCATCACGTTTGATCTGCGGCACTTCTAGATCACATCAGGAGCTTGAAGATAAACTGGCTGCCGCCAAAGGCACGAAGGCTGCTATCACGTTCGCCACAGGCTACGCGACATCCATAGGTGTAATTCCCGCTGTCCTTGAAAAAGGCGATACAATTATCATGGACAAGCTCTGCCATGCCAGCTTGATCGATGGGGCACGCATGAGTAACGCCACAATTCGTGTTTTTCCACATAGCCATTTGGAAAAACTTGAAAAATTATTAGAGTCCGCAACCCAAAAAACTAATACAAGAACTCTCGTCGTTACTGAATCCGTTTTCAGTATGGACGGAGACACCACGCCCTTGGCTGGAATTGTTTCTCTTTGTAAAAAGTATGGCGCTTTACTCATGGTAGACGAAGCGCATGCGCTAGGTGTCTTAGGAGAAACCGGTATGGGGCTGGCTGAGCAACTCGGCTTGACAGATGAAATCGATCTACACATGGGCACGTTAGGCAAAGCAGCCGGAGTGGCGGGAGGCTACATTGCAGCAAATCGTCAGTGGATTGATTTACTCATCAACAAAGCTCGATCATTCATTTACTCAACTGCTCCACCACCGGCACAAATGGCAGCAGCAGGAGTAGCTCTAGACATCATACAAAGTGAGGAGGGACGTCAGTTGCGCGACAAGCTCTGGTCTAACATTAAGCAACTAAAACAAGACGCACAGTCTGCGATCATTCCTTGGATTATTGGTGATAACAGGTCAGCCATGCAAAAAGCGCTTGAGTTACGCTCATCAGGATTTCTGATTCCTGCGATAAGATACCCCACAGTTCCAAGAAACTCTGCCAGACTAAGGATATCAGTAAGTGCAGCCCATAGTGAGCTTGAAATCAATCAACTTAAAGAACTCATCGATTAAATGACACCTGACTCGAGATTATCAAATCATCCCGATTGGCGGTCGTATAAATCACGGTATAGCGCACTGCTTTGATAAATATCCTCATGAGGACCATCAGCAACAATACCGCCATCCTCGAACACGAGGATACGATCGCAAATTTTAATAGTGCTAAATCGGTGCGCAATGATG
>JABHEX010000303.1 GCA_018676385.1 Akkermansiaceae bacterium | reverse complement strand
GCATCAAAACACAAACCCGCAGTCAACAGAAATTTCGCTTTCCTCAAAATCTAGAACGCGCGACCACCACAACTAGCCAGCTGGGTACAACGTGACCCTTGTGCCTTTAACACGTGTGTGTGATGAGGCATCGCTACACGCACATTTCCGATTGGATCCATGTTTCATGGCCAGTGCTAGGGGAACCATGAGCTTTGATCTTACTCGACTGGTCTGAAGTTCCGCAGCACACTGCAATTAATCAAGTGTTTTCGAAAGTATCCGCTGAGAGGGCGTTCTCTGTAAGCCTGTGAGCCTCACACGATATTCTTTTCAGTTTGTCTTGTGTAAAAGAAAATGTACCCATCACACTGCTTGACTTCCTCTGGTGTAACTTGCACGACTTTGTCGTCGTTAAATTGAAGCCACTCTGCCTTGGAAGCCGCGGTAGACATCTGCGAAACGTTGCCTGAAGTATTTTGCAGAGGTCTCATGGTCTTGCAGCTATCACTTCTCGTGAAAACAGTGTAGTGACCACTCGCTGCACCAGGACCATGATGCACGACAACCCCAGAAAGATCATAGAGAACTGGAGTAGATTTCCTCACATGAGCTTGCTGCCTTGAAACTGTGGCATCTGACCAGTGATTCGTCCTTCTATCTGCGCATGCACATGAAGCGGGAGCTGTTTTCAGGACTCCTTGCCAATCGGGCGATTTCGAACCTCTTTCTTGCCAATCAGGCGAGTCCGTCTTGCAAAGACACACAGTCCCATGTATTTCATCCTTCTCTCTTCTTAGTTTTGCTGTTGGGTGCATGCCTTTCTCGCTCTGATGGGTTCCTGCTGCGACGCCGATCGAAGGACTCTCGCCATCTTTGCCATTACAGTTCACTGACTCCATGTATGGCGCCAGGTCCAAGTTCTCAAGTGGAAAGTCTACGTGGGTGTTTAATTTCGACTTATTTTCTGAGCCCCGCCAGGTGAATCGTTTTATATGCAGGCATAGAACAGGCGGCAATGACTGAAGCTTGGTCTGTTTTGAGGTGCTAGCGAGGCTGCCACAATGATCACATGCATACATTGCTGATCCCGACAACTTCTCGTCTCGCGTGTACACCGCCAAGCATTGCTGGAGAGTGGCACAACCATCAGGCCCCTCACCCATCTCTGCCACCTCGCAGGGTTTTTGAGAAGGACAGCTTGCTTTCTCAGAGCAGCAAATTTTGGTACCAGCCTCAATAACCGATGGTATTGTCAAAGAGATGTCAAGGAACGGCTCTTGACAACTGTTTGCGTGGCCACATCGAAAGCAGTGGATCTGATTTAGGGCCATTCCACCAAATAAGCGCCAAACTGGGTCCGAAGGCAATCCAAAGTCACAGTCAACATCAGATAAAAAGGCACCCGCGTTGGACTCGAATCCACCTTGATGCGCCTTGAATGTGCTCGGACCAACTCGTGTCTCGGTTCGAAGCCCAGATCTGCCCGAATTTGATTCGCGATGGGCAGCTACATCGTCGACGCTCTTTCTACTTTCTTCTTTGGCGAGAGACTCAGATGAATGCTTGAACGCTCCATACGAAGATGCCGGGTTTTCATTAATTCCCTCCTTTCTTCTTCTTGATTGGCACGGACGGCAAAGGCAGCCCCTCCTGTGGCGTACAGCACCCCAGCGCGAAATTATGACATGTCCATCATGTCGGCCATTCCCATCCACCATGATGTCTTTGTTTAATGGCGTACTCTTTTTTGGGTGTCCCAATCCCACAATAAGAGATTCTAAACTGGCAACTCCCACTGCGTTGCCGCCACAATGCTGCGAAGGTATGATAGAATGGTTGATATTACTACCAGTCCATGATTTCCCACACAGCTGCTGCCTGCACCTCGAGGTTCGCGTGCGTCTCATCGGGACAGGTATGCCGAGATCGCCCATCACATTCGCGCCTATACCATGTTCATTTCCACGAGGTAAGAGTTTCCCATTTTCTTTTGCAGCTTGCGTGGCGACCAGTTGAATGCCTCGTACAAACTCCAAGCGTAGGCGCTCTAGCAGGAATCTTGTCAGTTCGTGCGCATCTTGCTGCTGGTTGCCAGCAAATGAAGGCACTAACGCCCAAATTGCTCGCAGCAGCCGATACGGCGGGAAAGCCGCGTATTCACCTGGAAAACAAATTAGTTCAGGGTTTAAAGTACAAGCATCACATGTCGCATCGTTTTCAAGCAGTAAATGTTGACGTGACAGAGCTCAGAATTGTTCCGAGGGCCTCTCGAAAGATTCATGACCTAGCCGTGGATTGATTACTCACCGGACCAGAGGGTTCTCAGTACTGCTCGTAATTCCCCTGCGTGAAACAAGTGAAGCATGAGGAACAAAGAAATAAAGTCAACGAAAGTTTCGTGGCCTGTGTTCGGTCAAAAATTGCTATGCAGTATCACGCAGCAACGAGATATGTTGCCGGTAGAGTCGAAACGATAGACATACCTCCAAGGCAAGCATGATCCGCGGCAGCTATACTTGCCTTTCCAGTCCTAGTCATCGCTGGTGGACGAACTGGTGCAAATTGGTATTAGAAAAATGTCAAAAATAGAGTGGAAAAGAGTTGGCAACACTGTTTGTATAAAGGAGTCGAAAGCCGGGAGCGAACGTGTACACCCGCTTCGTGTCATCTGACAGGCGTGTCACGTAATGGGTTGGACATATGGGTTGGACATGAGAACGCTTGACCGGGTGCCACGCAACAAAAAAGGAAGCATTTGGAATTTGGGGTCCTGGGTTCGAAGCTTGGATCACTTACGGACGGGCACAATTGCCTCCTCAAAATAACTCGCTTCTCCGCGTTTTCGCTTCCGCCGCTTTTTGAATCCCGGAAACGAGAGGATCTCATCCGTTAGATTGGGACTCGCCGCCTCGAGTGACCCTCCTGTCCCGCTTGCTGCGTAAAGATATGTCCCTGCCTCGTCGCTGAGCATGCACTCCCGAAAACCTCTCACGTGACAAAGAGCTTGAAGAACGCTATTAAGATAACATGTGTTGCTGACGTTATAGAGTCCCGTGCATTGAACTGCAGTGCCGCCATCTGTCATGGTGCTTGTCCAAGGAATACGTGCAACGAGCTCAACACTTGTGGCCAAAACATGTAAGCTGGGAACGATTCTGGCTCAGCTCGCAGCTCACCATAAAATAAAGCTACAAGCTTATTATTAACTCATTCGGTAAAAATCTTCCTTCGTAATTTCGAAACTTCAGGGGCACTAAATATATTCAGTTTGCACGATGGGCCTATTTCCAGGTTACGTATGGGAACATAGTCAGAAATCGCATTTTGGACTCGCTTTCGCCGTGCGCGGAGGCTGCTGCCGAGT
>JABHEX010000302.1 GCA_018676385.1 Akkermansiaceae bacterium | reverse complement strand
TCCATGTAGTTATTACCATTGGCTCGTTAGCCATGAGAGATGGAGTCATCAGCAAAGCGCAAAACATCATTATAAGGTTTTTGGTCATTATTTTGAATAGTTATTGATTGTTCAATTCATGAGGCACTGTTGATATTTTATTCCATGTGAAAAAACATTCACTCAACAGTAAATATTTATCCTTCTGATGAAATTGTTAGGAAAAATTTTGAATAGTAGTAGCGGCAACTTTTAGTAGTGCCATACCATGTGACATCAATTTAGACAAAACACAATGTCTTAGTGGCATTGCAAACGAGATCAAAAACCAAACCTAACAAATAATTTTTTATAAATACTGGTAATTAGCGCATTTCTAATTTGGTCTTCGCCCACATCCACTTGTAAACCTTGTTACTTTCAATCAGCGCAATTGCCTCATGCTCCTGCACTCCGAGAATTGTTTCTGCTTTGAAGGTGACGAGCCCAGTCTGATATGTTTTCCCATCGAACTCTGTGTCCTCGCCAGCTTTCCATACAGTTACTTGGTTTGCCTTAAACTCAGTGACCTTACCCGCCTCCACATCCTTCTTTAAGATGGCTACAATAGTGGCCTCATCAATTTTAGTCGGTGGTGCTGGCTCTGGCGTAGGTGTAGGAATAGGTTCTGGTTCAGACAGAACTGGCTCTGGCGGTGTGGGCGGAGCGGGCTGTGAATCGTTCCCTGCCGTTGTTTTCTGCATACGCTCTAACATTTTTGGCACTGCAAGCTCCTTAAAATTAGTCTTGTCAACATTGATTCGGCTCTTAATAGGCATCAATGCAGGTTGGATGATGAGATCTGTGCCTGCCAGGCTGAGGGGCTTAACCATGCTTCCGGCCTTCAATTGCACTGTCACGCCACTCTCGGAATCAGAAATAGTGAAGGGTACTTTAAGTGCCACTTTTTCAGGGTAATCTTCCTTGGTGATTTTACTCAGATCAACTTGTATTTTTGAAGTTGGTGCTGTTATTGAATCATCAGGCTTCGAGGTGTTTGCTCTAACTTCTTTTCGAGTTTCGACCTTTTGTTTGGCCGGTTTTTGTTTAACTCCAGAAACAAACATGGGTTCCACCACATAACCTAAACCTAAGCAAACGAGAAGAATGATGATTGTAGACAGATTTGTCATAACATTTGTGATTTAACAGCAAGCGAGCGCTGCGGCAAGAATGGATTCCGCATGTCTTATACTACGCGATCATATCCCATATTATTATAGAAATTTATACGGACCGGCATGATAACAATGAGGTGAAAGCTGTTGCCTAAATCTATACCTACTTAATTAGTTTGATTTCACTTCTTACGCTTGCGTAGGAATGCTGGCACATCAAGGTCCTCTCCCTCATGTATATTTGGGCTACCACCCTCAAACTTGCCCTTGGGTCCGCCATCGAGCTCAAGCTCAGGCTGACTGGTACTCATTTCATGCTTTTTTTGTGGCTGCCGTGACTTTTCTACCACGGGAGTGATAAACTCAGTTGTTTGGTCACTCTCTTCTGGATCATTATCTAGAATGGTCAATTCTTGCTCCTCTATCACCTCTTCACTGTCCGTTTCTTTGGCGGTAGAATGTGTTTTATTCAAACGGCTGAAAAAAGATTGCTCGTCTCTATCAATGTCCGGTAAATCATCGATATCTTCCTCTGATTTCTCTGGCTCTGGCTCTGCTGCCGAGGGAGTATAATCTTCAATATTCTCATCATCAGATAGCCCAAATCCTTCACTAGGCTCCATCATTTGCTCATCTTCCGGAGAGCTAATAACAGTATGATTAGTTATGGTTGAAACCTCGACAATTTCCTCCTCATCTTTTTCCTCAGGCTCAGGCTCTTGAGAAAGCTCAGGCTCATTGACTGGATCTTGCCTGATAGCTTCCAATGGTTTCAATTTTTCCTCAGGCAAAGCACTCACCAGAGTGACACTCAAGGCGTCCCCCATCTCCGGATCTACCGCAGCACCAAAGAGCACATGAGCGCTATCAGGAACATACTTCAATAGGCCCTGCATCAGTAGCTCAACCTCGTAAAGGGTCATGCTCTCGCCGCCGCATATATGAACTAATACGGTAGCCGCATCCTCTAGCAGGCTTCCTTTATCTAATAACGGGCTGGTTAGTGCGTTCTCGAGTGCTACTTGTGAGCGATTTTCGCCATCGGCAATACCTGAACCAAATAGACAACGCGAGCGCGTGGTTCGTAGAGCCGACATCAAATCGTCAAGTCCCACATTGATCAAGCCAGGGCGTACGACAAGGCGAGTCACCGCTTTAATTGACTCAGAGATCATTCGGTCAGCGGCGGCAAACGCCTCATGAATTCCTTGCTTGGCGAGCACCAACTCACCCATACGTCCATTATCAAAAGTCACCAATGCGTTAGCAAGCACGGCAAGTTCGTTGAGAGTGGTCTCAGCCTGATCACGCCGGCGCTGTCCTTCGAATCCGAATGGCATAGTGGCAAATACGACAACGAATGCACCCTCTTCACGCGCAATCCGGCTAATGAGTGGTGCGGCACCTGATCCAGTTCCTCCACCCAGACCAACACAGAGGAAAATCATTTTTCTGCCCCGCACCGCATCATAGATTTCAGTCTCTGACTCCTGCGCAGCTCTCAGACCCAACTCTGGATCCCCACCAGCACCAAGACCCTTTGTCAGGTTCTTGCCTATCTGAATTTTCTCTCCCGCCACCGAGCTGGAGAGAGTCCGCATATCTGTATTGATACATAGCATTTCCGCTCCGGTCATGCCATCAAGGGCAGCTCGGTCGAGCATGTTAGCTCCCGCTCCGCCCAAACCAATTATTTTGACGGATGACTCAGGGATTGTTTGTTGTGGATCGCGATCGTAGGAAATCATTTTATTCAGGGGCCGGGTGTCAGAAATATGATGGCGCAGAATGAACCCACCAAATTAGTTAAGAAGTGTTTACCAAGCAGCGTGCAGTATGGCGAGTAAAGAATGCAGCATTGGATCACATCAACCGCGCAAGCAGACCAGGAACAATAGCACGCCAAGCTTGGGCACGAATAGCGGGAATAACAATTTCTTCATCGCTGAAACGGGGGAAAATCCGTTTTTTTTCTAACACAACAGATGCAAGAGTTGCCGCACGCAGTTCGCAAGCCAGCGTCAATACTTGTGCGCAGGCCGCCAGCCCCAGTGAACCCACGATAATACTCAATCCCCACAGAGCAGGAAGCTTACCGACGACCAAAGCGAAGACCACACAGATCACTGTAAATACCGGAAATACGTGCCCAAATCGTAGTGCCCATACGCGTTTACCTGCAAGCTGCGGTTCGCGCTCGCTGAGGAGAAAAATAGCCACGCACAATGCCGCATGAGCATGGCTTTCGACGGTTCCTGGGTGCCGTTTTCCTCTCGTGTAATCGGGTAACTCAATAACTGACTTGGACGATGATCCAAGGATTGCCCATGGTGATCTTGCCTGTTTGAGCTCAACATTATCATGGCCCATAGCATTAAGCATTTTCCTCGCGGTTTGCTCTGCGGGTGTGGTTAGCAGCTCCTGTCCGTCACGTCGCAAGATACGATCTCCATTGAACCTGCGCAGAATAATCGCTGCGAGTAACGGAATAAGCGAAAGAAAAAGTATAACACGGTGCATGGATCACGTAGGGCAAGAGTATGAATACTAGATATGAAGAGAGAAGGAGCGCATATTACTCAGCAAGCGGAACCGTTTTGAAGCGTTCAAGCTGTAGATGAAGTTGATGAAAATTCTCAAATATATATTTGCGCAGCCTGAAGACCCCTTGTGGATAACGACGGGAAGCTTTAACAGCTTTTTTTGACCATTCGATGGCTTTAGCTCGATTTCCTTTTGCAAAGCAGATCTCTGCCATAGTATCAAGATAAGCCCCTTGCTGTGGACGTTCCTTAAGTGCGGCAACGGAGTGTTTAGTGGCTTCATCAAGTTTCCTGCCAGCTCTTGAACAGAGCCAAGCGGCAGTGTTGTGGGTGTTGTGTGATCGTGGGTAAAGCACACCAGCTTTGGCTATGTGGTTGTAGCTTTCATTGAACCACTTATCGTAAATTTTGCCAATACCTGCCGTTCTTAATGAAGGAAAAAAATGATCTGCTAGGGTGCCGTCGCCTGGCACAAGCTTTCGTGCAGCATCAAGAGTAGCGAGCGCTTGCTTACGTTTTCCCTCTTCCAGCTCGGCCATGCCACGAGCAAAATCTACTTTGAATCTCGCACGTAGTAATTCATTAATACTCAAATTAGTATTACCACGCAAAGCAAGCATCACGCTTACCTCGGCAATGGCAGATGATTTTCTCCACTGACCAGTGTCATACAGGTATTGCGGGTTTTTTGCAAGGGAGCTCAGCGCACGATTAAAATACATATCACCGGGCCTAGAAATTAACAATATTTGCAACCAAAGCTCTGTCGCTTCTCTGTAAAAACCTACTTTATATAACTCTGATGCTACAGGACCTAGTATGCTGGGCTCACCGACGGTGAGTGATAGAACACGGTCTAACATTTTTTTTGCTTCTTGTTCTTTCCCTTGCTTACGAAGCGCTACATACAAGTGGGTAGCGCTACGGAAGTCGCTGGGGTTTTCTTTAATCATTGCAGCATGTTGGTGCTCCATTTCTTCCCAATTAAATAACTCTTTATCATAATAGCGCTTCGCCTCGAACCAAACTGCTACCTTTTGTTTCGCTTTGAGCATTTGTGCGCACGCATCTAGATCACCCCGAGTCTCAGCAAAAGCAAAGATCGCGCTGTAGCGCAATTTTTCATCGACTGCTTTATTGTCTTTTATTTCTGCAAGCATGGCATCATGAAGGTCATCAACTTCATTGAACTTATCTTGAATTAACCCGGAGAGGATTGCTATTTGATGAAGTGATTTTTTTAGATCCTGGTTATTACGTTTTTTAAGTGCCTCCCATACGTGAACCACTGATTGTTCTTTAATAATACGAAAGATTTTTTTGACTGCTAAATCCGCTTCCCCGTTTTTGTTTCCGCGTTGTTCAACAAGGTAAATTGCTTCTGCACAAAGATCATAAATTGCCATCGAGTAAATGAGATCAAACCAAATATCAGACTCATCTTTTTCCAAAGCATTCATGAGTGGTTGAACTGTGGGAAGCACGTGTTTGCGTTCGCCGTGACGAGCGAGAAAACCACCCATCATAAGAATTTTGCTGTAGCCGCTATCTTTGTCTTCTTCGAGCGCCTGAGAGGTTGTTCTCTTAACCCATTTTTTATAAGGCGCGCTAGCTCCCTGCGGAATACCTAATAATCTGAGCGCTTGCTCGGGCGCCTCCATATTATCAAAGTAGACAAATGCCGAGAGCGGCTCGTTTTCCGTCATAACCTTAATAGCGAGATCTCGGAATCCAACCCCTGACAAAGCAGCAATCACATGATTGTTAGAGGGTGAGCTACGCGCCATAGTCATCAACTCAAGGGCCAAAATACGTGCCTTTTTTTTATCGCCCTGTATGCGGGCGAGTTGGATTCGGTTTGCTAGACTTGAAATAACACCAAACCGGATTTTTGGCGGATCAGCGAGTAACCATGGTAAGGGGTCTCCTTGTAATAGCTGAATAGCCGCTATGATTTTTTTATCGCCAAGTGCTCGCGCTTCATTAAGCGCTGCGGTAGTATTACCACCTACTCGGTGTAACGCCAGCCGCCAGCGAGCTCCTTTTTCACCCATCATTTTTGCCGCCGTTTTTAGTTGGTCAGCAAGTTGCCCGCGCTGTTTATATTGCCACGCGCGCATGATGAGCGCCTGATCGTCATCTCCCATAAGATTCAACACTTCGGCAACCAGGTTGTGATTTTTGTTGGCTATGGCCTCGCGCACCACTTGACTAGCTGTAGTCTTTGCTATGCTAACCATTTTCAGGCGCGTCTCTTCATCTTTTTGTAAACGGGCTAAGTGAAGCACCTGACGCCAATGCCCAAGCTGCATGAGCTTGCGTAGGATTCTAAGTTTTTTGTCTGCATCACTTCTTGAGAATTCAATCACTAGTGCCTTTATCTCTTCCGTGCTATCTGGAAGTATGCCAGCACCAATGTAGAGAATGAGTTCACTCGCTCGGCTTGACCCTTCAGGGTCTTTACCCTCGGCAATCACCTGCAGCGCGGGCAATGCCTCCAGACCAATGTGCCAGAGCTTACGACTGGCGGTTTTACGGATATAGAAATTATTATCTGAGAGTTGCTTAACGAGGCCATCAACATCTTCAGCAAGCTTAACAGGTGGTTCTTTCACTGCCGTAGTTGCGATATTATCCGCCAAAGCCGCCTGTAAAAAAGGTGTCCATATTAACCCCAGAATAGTAATGACTACATTCAATCGCATTAGCGTTTATGATCGTATCTATAGATCATTTTGCAACGATATTAGCTTAAAATATGACCCCTAGCCTGTGTGTTCTGCCATCTGACCGAGCTAACGGGCGGTTTTGAGCCATGTAGAAATATCTCGGAAAATCTTCTCGCGCTGATGATCGTAGAGCAAGAGATGGAACGAATCTTTGTAGTAATGATGTGTGCAAGGAATATCCTTAGGAAAAGAGGCGCAAAATTCGTCCACCTTTTCCTTGGAAGTGAATATGTCCATACCCCCATTAAGTATAAGAATCGGACAGCGAGTATCGGCAGCAAGCTTCTTTAGCCTGTCCGCCATGTTCCCTAGTGTAAGTAAGAGCCGTAGCGTGTAGCGTGGTATATACCATTCATTCTTGTTTGCCTGCTCCTCATGAATGTCATCCTTAGTGACAACTGGGCGCTCGCCAGTCGAGAGTGTCTCAAGTGAGATCCGTAATTGTGGAAAAAGAAAAGCCGCTACACGCATAGTGCCGAGTTTCCATACAGAAATTTTTGAGCTGATATCCACAATTGGCGACGCAAAAATAAGAGCATCGGGCTTTTTGAATCCATGAGGCGTTGCATGATAGGCATGCATGATAATTAGCGTGCCCATGCTCTCACCCAGCCAAATGATACGGGCTTTTGGATGAGCCTTACGCACAAGAGAGGTAAATGTGTAGAGATCCTTAGTCCACTCACGAGAGTTAATAATATCCCCTCTGCGTTTTTTGTTAGCATCCATACCTTGGCCGCGTGTCTCAGGCGCATAGATAGCAACGCCACGGTCGTTCGAACGCAAATGTTTTGTTAGATACTTATAATCACCTGAGTGCCCCGAAATACCATGAATACCAATAATCACGGTGTGAGGCGCTGCGGGCTTCCAATTTCGGTAGCCAAAATGATCGCCATCATAAGAAACGTAATGCTTTTCCGCTAGGTGAGGGAGTATATTTGCTTTTGGGTTCACACCCATTGGAGGAGAACAAGATGAAGCCATCAACAGCAGCAAGCAGGCCACCCACACGCGCGATACAGCGTCAAAAGCTGCGACATAGCTGGGATTTAATGTTCGCATTATCGTGTTTAAACATGGGTTATTTTCTTCATATTGCAAGATTTCAAACACAAAGAAAGACTGTTAACATCCCGATGATGGCTTGATTAATAAGCGCGTAAGTGGTTTCTTAGCCATGTGCTACAAATTGTTTTTAATGAAATCAGTGCAGCTGAGATCTCAAGATTGGGAACACTCGATCAGCTCACACTGCTCGACGCCTTCAAAGTTACAGAGGCTGACCTTGCTGAGCTGGATGGTGAACGCTTCGGCGAACTAATTCGAGATGGTAAAACCCTATACCGCTTTCGCACTGAAGATTATCGTATTTACTTCGAAGTATCTGATGAACATGTGGTCGTGCACCGATTGTTACACAAGAATACATTTTCCGAC
>JABHEX010000301.1 GCA_018676385.1 Akkermansiaceae bacterium | reverse complement strand
TTGGATTCTGGCGAGCAACGTGTGGATCGGACGCATCAGTGATAATTCCCTGTACTCCCGACGGATAGGGGAATACCGCACTACTGAGCTCGCGACCTGTTTCCAGATCAACGATCAAGGAGCGGCACGAATTCGTGCCGTAGTCGAGACCAATGGCGTAGCTAGGCATGATTAGTTGGCGTTAATAAAGTTGATCACTCGTTGGTTGAAATCCTCCAAGTTTTCCCAGTGAAAAGCGTGGCCAGATTCCGGGTATAGATGCATGGAGCTGTTGGGAAGTTCAGCATTGATTTCTTCCGCCATCCAGCTTGGGGTGAAAACATCTGCCTCACCACCGATCACCAATGCAGGTATGGATATATCTTTAAGTTGATCGAGTGTGCTGTGATTGATACACGCTGCAGCCTGGCCGTGGACACCATGAAGCGGCTGCGGGTTGGGGTCCTCGGATGCGCCCTGTCGTCCTTCTAACATCGAGGCGTATACCTCGGGGTCGTCCCAGCTGCGTTTGTGGAAAATAAGAAGTTGAATCCATTCCATAAATGCAGCAGGCGTGAGGTGTGCCTTGCACTGCTTCATGTGCTCGAATGTCGACTTCGCAAATTGATCACAACGAGCCCACGAGCACATCAGCACTAGGCTTTTGACTTTTTCTGGGTGCCTGATTGCGAGCTGCTGGCCAATAATACTTCCCATCGAGCAGCCGACGACATGAGCTTGCTCAATGCCGAGCCCAAGCATCAGATTTGCGTAGTCATCCGCCATCATTGCGGAGGTGTAATCTCCAGCAGGCTTGTCACTTTCACCTACACCTCGATTATCTGGTGTAATACACTTAAAGTGCTGGCTCCAGACTTCCACGTGAGCCTCCCAGACCGCTCCTGGTGCGGTGATCCCCATAATCAAAATCACTGGTATGCCGTCATTTTGCTCACCATGCACTTCGTAGTGCATGGTGAAATCGTTGGTTGTGTGTGATGGCATGTTAAATAACAGGTAAGAGAGTTTCCCGGATCCATTCTCCGTCGTGCAAAGTCACACCGTCGGGATCATCGACGGCTGAAGGTGCTTCATCTTCACAGATCACCCAGCCATCATAGTCTTGTTCAACAAGCCACTTTGTCACACCTAACAAATCGACTTTTCCCTGCCCCATAAGTGCAAATTCTGGGTTTCCATCCCAATCTTTATAATGCACGTGGTTAACCAAACTGGCATACTGCTTCATCTTGGCAAGAGGATCCATACCCCCGTTAATGATGTGGCCAACGTCAGGCGTCCAACCCGTCACAGAGCTGTCAAGATTCTCAATGATGTCTGTGTAATCCTCTTCCGTGCGGTTAATCGAGGACTCAGGTGAATTTGGGTGAAAGCTGCATTTGATGCCAGCATCCGTGGCACGTTTTGAAACTGCATTTACGTTAGCTACTAGGTTTTTGCGGCGCTGCTCAAGGTCATGCCTACCGTTAGGCATCTGCACTGTGCAAAGCACCGCACCCGGGAATTGCTTGAGCAGCGAGATCGCGCTGTCGGCGGCCGCACGCTCATTATCTGTCTCCACGGGGTTGTTCCAGTCCTGCACAAAAGCAATCGCGGCGAGCTCGACCCTGTGTTTATCGAGGCTCTCCTTCAGTAGAACCGGATCGGCAAGATCACCCATCCAGAAGTGCATCGGCTCGATGCCGGTCATCCCCGCCTTAGCGGTGACTTCGATCATGTGGTCAAGCTTGTTGTCCCAGAAGGCACCGTCATCCTTCATGAACCAGGTGTAGCATTCATTTCCAAATTTAATTTTCATGTTTTTGTTAGTTTTTATGTTTCTCGATCATTGCCTTCGTAAAGGCATATCCGTCACGGCAAATATCCATACGTGGATTAAACTCACGCCACACATTAATCGCATTGGCAAATCCCAAGTCATCGCGTGAAAATGCTTCGATGGTGTACCAGCCGTCGTAACCCGTTTTGGCGATAGAGCTAAACACCTCGTCCCAGGGAATGTGGCCTGCACCGGGAGTGCCGCGGTCGTTCTCAGAAATATGGACATGTGTCATCACCGGTCCGATGGTATCAATAGCGCTGGCAAATGACTTCTCTTCGATATTTGCGTGGTGTGGGTCAAACATGCCGCGCAGGTTCGGGTGGTCTGCCAAGTCGACGAGTTTTTTTAACTGTGCCATGGTGTTAACGAGATAACACTCGAATCGGTTCAGCGCTTCGGGTGTCAGTGTGATGCCCGCTTGGGCGGCATGTTCTGCTGCTGCGTGGAGAACCTCGGCGCTACGCTTGTATTCATCCCCTTGTGGTTCATCGCGGGAAAATGTGGCGAATGCTGAGTGAAATGGACCACAAATATTCCTTCCACCAGCGGCGTGCATGTTATCGATTGCCTCCTTGATTTTATCCAATCCCGCCTGCCTGATAGACGCGTCTGTTGAGATGGGATCCTGATCGGGTCCGAGCCCCAGACAACCATTCACCTCTAAATCGATAGACTTCAAAAACGATCCAATATTCTCGTAGTTTGCGCGATCTGGCTCAGCGAGAAAAATCTCTATGCCATCATAGCCAATATCCTTAAGTTTCTCAATATCCGCGAAATGTTCCTCGCTGACATTAGTCGACCAAAGGTGCATATTCATTCCAATTTTCATGATATTATTGTTGGGTAATTATTTGCTGCTGTGTGCGCCGTCTACCTCGACCATCGTTTTCAGGATCGTGTCCCATGTTGACTGTTTTTCCAGAGTGGTATTGGGGAACATACAGCCATCCCAACAGAGGTGCTTAATCTCTGGGCGCGGGTTACCGTTTTCATCAAGCAACCAGTAACCCGAGCACTTGACGATATCCAGTCGGCCGTTTGGGTCATCTGCTGGACAATGGCGGCCGGTCTTATCGTGCGCGCCGGTGCCATGAACCGAGCCGTCGTTCTGTGCCACGTGGAAATCATATGTCCACGGACGCAACTTATCGGTCATAGTCTTATAGGCAGACCAAAACTCCTCGTCGGTGTATGGTTCGTTCAACAGTGCGTGTTGTTCGGCATTGTATCCTAACAAATAAAGATACGTGTGGGCGAGGTCCGCCTGAAAGCCGACGCGATCTGGCATGCCGGTCTCTTCGAGTAAATCGAGCATATCTTTCCATGAGTGCATGCCGCCCCAACAAATTTCCCCTTCGGCAACAAGCACCTCGTCATGGTCCGCTGCAACTTTGCCACATTCCTGGAATGTTTGTGCCATCATCTTCGTGTTTGCTGCAGGATTGGCCGCCCAGTCCTCTACCCCTGTAGCAGAGTCAATACGAATTGAACCGTATGATCTCACTCCGTGCTCGCGCAAGATGGTCGTGTATCGGCACGCTTTTTTTACTGCCTCCACAAATCTATTACGCGCTGCTTGGTCGCCCATCGCGCTACCGCCCCCGGTTTCTTGCCAAATCGGCGCAACCACGGAACCAATTTTTAAATCTTTGGTTGCGACGTCATCGGCAAATTTCCTAATATCATCCTCGGCGGCATCAATGTCTAGGTGCGGAAAAAAGAGAAATAGATCAATACCATCGTATTTACGACCGCCAGCATCGCTTGCAACGGTCAAATCGATCATCTTTTCAAGAGATATTGGTGGTTGGTCGCTGTCCTCGTCTTTTCCAACAAGCCCAGGCCACATTGCATTGTGTAATTTCCAAGTCATGAGGCATCGATAAAACCCTAAAGGTTGCCCGATAACAATCCAGAATTACCATACAGCTGATATATTCTTGGTTGATTATCAGAGTGATTTACCGGCGTTGATTCATTATTTATACCTGTAAATAATGAGGCGCCCATAAAGAAAAGCTCACATAATGTGCAACACATTTATGGCGTGCACCTTTAACGACGCTTTGAGCGTTGATTCGTCTTAATTTTCGTGTTCAAACAATTCTGAGAACACCATTGTGCCGGCATCGGTTTCAAGGGTACTTATGACAGTAACATCCTGAGTGGTATTGATCTTATTGACAGCATTGTTCACCACGATCATTGAACCATCTGGCATGTAGCCTACGGCTTGGTGTTCGTCTTTACCTGGGCGCACTAGGGGTAATCTAATACGCTCACCAACGACAATTTTAGGTTTCAACGCTTGATTTAAGTAGTTGATATTCAAAACGACGATTCCTTGTAGGCGTGCAGCTTTCGTTAGGTTGTCGTCTGTGGTTAGCATGCGCGCGGACAACAACCGGCAAACGTGCATTAGTCTTGCATCATGTGTGTCATTACCCCGATCCGCGTCCGAATCATGAATCGTAATCCGAAACTTATCATTTTTTTGCAAGCTCTCCAGAACCTCAAGCCCCCGCTGGCCACGTGCACACCTGGCAGCAGATGGAGAATTCGCCATGATGTGAAGCTCCTCTAAAACAAAGCGGGGAATGATTAAATTACCCTCTAAAAAACCTGTATTTAATATGCCGAATAACCGACTGTCAGTAATTACATGGGTGTCTATTAATATTGGGGGTCCGGGCGTTGATTCTTTGTGAAATCTTACGTATGGGATCAGCAAAGAAAAGTCATCACTTCCGCTTCGTAAAGCTAGCACCGCACCTAAGAAGCCGAGGCTAGCGTACAAGATTACGTGTATAGATAAGACAAGCGCATCCAGCTGTTCCAATTTCCCCGACAGAGTAATTTCTATTAAATTGACTACGCCACGACTTAACAGCCAGGCACAAAACACCCCTATCAATAGCCCTACTGTGGCGTTAGAGAAACCCCGCAAAGTAAATTGCTTCATCAAGGTTTCAATTAAAATAAATAACGCTGCAACAAGCAGCCCGGCAACAATACCAACCCAAATCATATCAAGACCACCGACGTGGTTTGCAATAGCGGCGCCCGCCGTTTCGCAAATCAACAGATAAATCAAACGCGCCGTGTTTACGGACCGTATTGCTAACTTACTGCGCATGGGCGTAAACATGCATGGTTGAAGTATAATCGCAAGTAAAACGTCGGTTTATAGCACCTTGTAAGTTGGTTTTACATGAATCCATTAAACATCGTTTGTTTTTCCATTACGCAATAGAGAAGTATAGGCTCTGCGTGAGCATAAGTGTGCTTGATATAGGCGTTCGATCGTTATTGGATCACCTTGATGGAAAATTTCAAATGTACCACACACGAAGAGGTTATGTTCTTTGATACCGATTGCGGAGGAGTCGTCCACAACATAGCATACTTACGCATGATAGAAACCTGCCGAACACGCCTAGCTACTCAAATGGGAATGGACTTGCCCAAAATGATGAGTACCAAAATTTTCCCTGTCGTTGTTCGCACTGAAATAGATTATCATAGTCCAGCAAAACTAGGAGATAAACTAATTATTCAGGGGCATCTAGAAAAACTTGAGCGTGCTCGCTTTTGGTGTTCGTTCGTTATGCATCGCGAACAGCAAGAAAAACCACTCATTAGCTGTAAACAAGCATTAGCAATCGTAAAAATGCCAGAGGGTCGACCGCAAAGAATACCTAAAGAGTGGCACGAACAGTGAAATCAAATAGATCCCGTCTAAATAGCCATGTTTTTACGCTATTCCTCAGCCGTTGCTCGAATATCAGTGAGTGCTTCTATAAAATCTCCCAATATCTCTGCCGGGACCATGATTGTGTCTCGGTTACCTGAAACCTCCTCTGTTATTTTGATCACCTTTCCCCGTTGGTTCTCTTTCAAATCAAGGTAAAATGTTTTGCGGTCAGCGAGTATCTTTTCAGTATGTAACAGGTCGTCGTTCCTCATATGTTCTGTCAGGTTGATCGTTTGATTAAACTCATATCCCCACACATCTCAATCGAGGTCAAGAAAGTAGTCGATTTCATTTGATAAGGCTGACATGAATATCTCACAGTTTTGGTTACTTATACACGATGAGATTAAGAGATTATTTTTAAACTAAACAAACTCTTCTTCTTCTATATGTGAATAAGGTGAGGAATTCATTGTTTCACGTATATTGTATGAGAGTTCCACGCGAATAATAACATGGGTATGATCGTGGTTATACTGTGCACAATGTCGTGTATTTAAGGGCCCCAAAATAGAAAGACCCAAACAAACAACAAACTATTCACAACCTAGGGCGTTTTATTCACAGGCTTGATTTAGCTATTTTTAGCATTTAATACTCATCTATGGCAAGCGACGAACACTGGATGAGCCTGGCAGTTATTGAGGCAGAAAAAGGTATTGGTCTCACCTCACCAAACCCCCCTGTAGGAGCGGTTATTGTTAAAAATGACAGCATCCTCGGCAAAGGGTGGCACCAAATGGCAGGCAAACCTCATGCAGAACGCGAAGCAATAGCAACGGCAACCGAAAAACACGGGAAGCAGGCTATTCAGGGTGCCACTATTTATGTAACTCTAGAACCTTGCTCAACAACCGGCCGCACACCAGCGTGCACCGATGGAATAATAGAGGCGGGTATTACGCGTGTCTGCTATGGATCAAAAGACCCAAACCCAGCTCATGCAGGCAAAGCCGATGAAATACTAAAAGAAAAAGGAATTGGTGTGTCACGAATCTCAGATACTCAAGCCTGCGACTTGCTGATTCGCCCGTTTAGTAAAGTTCAAAAAACCGGCCTACCATGGGTAATCTTAAAATCAGGAATGAGTTTAGACGGAAACATTACCCGACCCAAGGGAGAGGGGAAATGGCTGACATCACAAGAGTCGAGATCTTATGTGCAAAGACTGCGTCACCAATCTGATGCCATTTTAACGGGCGGACAAACATTACGAGCAGATGATCCTGCTCTGACAATACGGGATACATCGTTACCAGAGAAATCTCAACCGTGGCGAATGCTGGTAACGCAACAGTGTGGATCTAATTTACCTACGAATGCACAGGTCTTTACGGACGCCTATGCTGACCGGACCCTCATACAAGAAAACGGAGACCTAATTGCCTCACTCAATAGATTAGTAAATAAAGGATGTAATACTGTTTTGGTAGAAGCTGGCGGTACGTTAATGGCATCGTTTTTACGTGCAGGGCTTGCTGATGAGGTGGCCTTTTTTTATGCCCCCCTTATCACGGGAACTCCCATACCAGCTATAGGTTTTCTGACACATGATATTGAACTGACGAACCAAACCTATCAACGTATAGGAAATGATATTTTACTGTCAGCACTGGTTGCAAAAGATAAAAAAGAATCACACACATAACAGACAACGCGTGACCCCCACCTAAATCAACGACCTAACAGATCATGATTAAGCATCAATAATGAGTAATTTAAGGCAGAGGCAAAACTAACCCAAATCAAATATGGCATTAGAAGCATTCCGGCTAAGCGGTTAACACGCCAGAACAAAACCAATGTGACAGTAATGCTAGCCCACAAGAGGATAATTTCTAACAAAGCTAAACCACCCAGACGCCACGCAAAAAATAACCAACTCCACAAACCATTCAGCACAAGCTGAATTAAAAACCCGACGAGCGCGGTTTTGTGCAATTTAAACCCCCCAGATCGCCAGACCAACCAAGCAGCAACACCCATCATCGCATACAGAATAGACCACACAGGCGCAAACACCCAGGGAGCCGGTGCCCACACCGGTTGAATCATTTCTCTGTATAGATCTTTGGCCTGAATAGATGCCGCCGCTCCAATCGCAGACGTACCAAAACAGATAAACAGCCAACCAGATAGACCAAGTAGTTGTAGGTGTTTTGAAAAGGTTAACACAATAGTGGTTTTAAGGCCTGAGAATAGGATCAAGTTAAGACCACTATTAACTAAATTTATTTTTTATAGTAAAGTGTGCTTTTAATCCCATCTTTGGTGTCCTTGTACACCTCGACTAAGTTGTCGCGATATTTAATGTAACCAACGCCCTCGCCCTTGTGAAAGGCGCCATCCACAGTTTCAGGAATGATGGTGGATTTGACCATCATATAAATGAGCTCTCTTTTGTTGCGGGCGTCATTAATGAAGGAAAAACTAGAAACTTCATGAGCCATGATACTGGCGATGCCATCAACCGAGACGTCCTCATTGACCAGTTCTAAGGCTGAGGTCATTGCTTCATTAGGACACTCAGTGAACTCAACGCTCCACGAGGAAACAACCTCAGATAAAAATTGATCATCATCAATTTCAACAATCGAAAGACTGTAGATAGCCTTCCTCCCCTCATCATATTTTTTTTTGGCAGAAAATTGAATAACCAAGCAACCCACGATCAACATCAAAGTAGATATAGATACTAGTGTAATTGCGTTTAATTTCATTTTTTAATCATGTTAAGGTCGCATTCAAATTACAAACCAATTCCAATAGTTACAAAATATTTTCCGCCAAAAATAACAGCAGTCGAATCTGCGGTTGTGGGCTGAACTTGTTTAACGTCTAAAAACCTGAGTGAAGTCGTTAACCTTAAGTAGTCAGGCGCAACAACTTGTCACTTTTCACTTCGGCGTAAGCGATGTTTTTTTAGTTCGTTGTCGGAAAATGGTGTTAACCTATGATCCTTGATGTGAAATGCTTCTATGGTTTTTGAGTAATCTTTGCTGTAGATGATAATATCCACAACAACACCTTTTGTGTTTGTATGCAGTTTAATACTACAATTAGAGTCTGGGTAACGCCAATCTTGAAAAGATCCGCCAGATTCACTGACTTGGTATTTATAGATCATTCCTGATTTGCCGAATACAGTGTAAGTCGTATTAAGCTTTGTTGAACTAGGAGTAGCTACCTCTAATATTTTTTTACCATTACGAAATACGTGCTTTAAGCTGATAAACTCCACGTTGGAATCTATTTCTTTTTCGATCACTTCGGCTGACACAACAGAGGCGAGAGCAAGAAGGATTATTATTTGTGTTTTCATATCATTAGCGAACATCAAAGTTCAGACCCCCTGAGAGGGGCTAGTGTTGATTTCAAAGTTTAATATAGAATGACCATAAAAAATTTAACTCGTAACAGATGCTGCGACTTGTTCTGCTTGGGCCAGTCAGAGCTTCTCTGCAATATTATATGCTTTCGTTAACGGGTTTCCATAAGAATGGAAATGGGCTTTACTCCCCCTTTTGACCACGGAGATACTTGCAAAAAACCCACACAAAGAAGCTGCAGCCACCTATGAGGAGCGCTTTTCCAGCACCCTCCGCGAACTCTCCTAACTGAAGGCCACGGTGTTCTGGAAGAGCTTCTGCAATCGCTCCCGCTCCAATCGCGATCGATCCAGCGAGAATCATAATGGCGGCTGCCACCAATGCTATGCTATCATGATAATTTTTCATTTGATCGTAGGTTTTGTTTTGCTGCAGAACTTTTAGGTGGTGATCCACCGCCTACTGACAGTTAGAAAACATACTTAATTACAACTTTCTAACCTCCAGTCAATTTCAAAACTCAGCGGGCTTTAGGCGGCTGCTGATTACCCGCTATCGAGATCGCGCCTACGAAGCTAATTTTGGTTTCGAGTTACTCTCCGGCTTCGACTCCAGAGCGGTAGTGGATTGGTGTGCGCTGCCTTGTTTTCTATTCTGTTTAGAAGTTAGGAAGGATTTCTACGCGGTAGAATTGTTTTGTGGTGCTCATGGGAGCGGTAAAAGTCAGGGGGGTGTCTGTTCCCAAGAAGGGAGAGGTGGGGTTTTCGGTCGTCCAAGTGTTTAGATTCTCGCTGGATTGGATGAGGTATTGAAAGCCACGGTAGCTGGGGAAGGTCAGGGAGAGTTGATTGGTGATGGGCGCTGTGCTGAGGGTGAGCTGGTTGTTTTGTGGCTGTCCGGCGGGGTGGAGATTAATGAGCTTTAGGTGATTGAAGGCGAATTCCACGCTATGCTGAAAGATAGTCTTTCCGTTGACTACATCATTATTAAAACGAGACCAAGAGGCATGGCCTGCTCCGGTGATGGGGTAGAGCTGGTAGGGATGGTTGATGCTGTCGAGATGGGCGACGAGGTTTTCTGTTTCGCTGTAGGCAACCGTGGGGTCATCCGTACCGTGGGCAATGAAGATGGCCGGATCCCCGGCGTCCACCAAAGACTCAGCCCCATACATGGCTCCCCAAAGGTCGATGACGACTCCGGTTTCCGCGTCCGGACCGATGGTTCCGGCTTCTTGCGAGGCGGTGTAGAGAGAGGTGATGGCGCCGGCGGAAGTCCCGCCGATCCCGATTCGCATCGTGTCAATGTGGTAGGTGGCAGCGTTTTGGCGAAGCCAGCGAATGGCTTTGGCCGCGTCTTGGGACGCTGCATTCATGGATCGATAGAGGACACTGAGATTAGGGGCGGGGCCAGCTTCATAGGTGGGGTCATCGCCTACGAGCCGGTATTGGATAGAAGCACAGACGTAGCCGCGCTTGGTGAAGGACTCACAGAAATTGCTTATGGCTATAGTCCCCTTGTCCCCAAAGCTGAATCCACCGCCATGAATAAAAACCATGACGGGTCGCTTCTCGGGGAGGTTTGTTCCAGTGGGTTCGTAAATGTCCAAGTAGAGATCAATGGAGCCGCTGGCGGGGTTACCGGTAGAACCGGTGCCATATTGGATGCCCTCGGTGCGTTGGCTGCCGTAGATCTCATCGACGAACATAACACTGGTGTCAGCGGAAAGCGGGACGAGGAATGAAAGTAAGTAGATTGAAAATGTGGGCAAACCATTTCTCATATCACTACAAACATTCAGACAGAACAAAAGTTGCACATTCTAGAGAGAACGTAGAGGACTACCACCCAACCCGAGGGCGAACTTTACTGTTTAGTTAAAGGTTAAAGCCACGGTATAATTTCACACTTCAACGCGGGGTCGGGTTGGGTGCTCCGTCTTGTTAGACACAATTTATCTCTATTAATCAAACCATTCGTCCTCTGGATCAAATGCGGGTATCGGTATATTTGCAATTCGCATTTCTCCAATAGCTCGATGCCTGCACCCTGGTTTTATTAATACCGATGTCATGGGCTTTACTGGATAAAGTTCTCCGTCGAGTTCAATATATCCTTCGCCTTCAAGTATCAAATATATCTCAGTTAATCTCTTGTGATAATGAGCCTTACTATCTTTAGATATATCTACCAGGTGAACCGTTGCTACTTCATTATCAGGCTCGGTGAATCCTCTTTTGGTATGACCACATGAGCATTTAATTGATTCAAGTTCATCTAATTGTGTGATGAGATATCTTTTCATTTCAAGTAGAACTTCCAAAGCCACCCATCCACTACCGGAAGGCGAACTCTGATTTCAGGTTAAGGTTTGTAATTATCATAAAAATTGCGGCTCAAGGCGCTTGTCCAGCACCATCTTGTTGGGCCGGTTTTGTTATGTCTAATCTCGCTCTTGAATGTCACTTATTCGTAGGTGTTTCTCATGACGCATCACGTATACAATATATATCAAATCGTCTTGAACCCTGTAGAATATCCTCAACGGATCAATGATTAGATGCCGGTATGCTGTATCCGGTAAGTCATGAGGCTTAGGGCACATCTCGGGAAAATCTTCCAACTGCGCTGCTTGAGCAAAGACTTTCTTTACCAATCGCCTCGCTGCCGCATCGTCATCAAGGGCAATGTAATCGGCGATCTGCTCTAAATCCTGTAATGCGGGATCAGTCCATACTAGTCTAGCCATCGTGACATCCTTCGCTTTGCCTCTGAGTGATTTAGCACCCGGCCCTCCTGAATGGCCTTCTCGCCCTTGGCAATACCTTCCAGTAACTGGAGCCTGGCCTCCATGCTCTCAAAGGAATCTACGTCGACCAAATACGCAGCAGGCAATCCGTGTTGCGTAATGAGCACGGGTTCATGCTCCTCGGAAATTCTTGAAATGATATCCGTGGCTTTCCGCTTGAGAGTAGTAACCAATTCCGTCTTCATGCAAGTGATACTAAAGTGATACTCACGGTGGTGCAAGCATTGTTATTACTGCCTAACGCAAAGAACAACCGCAGCCTAGGCAACAGTTGAAAATCTTAAATGGTATTTCGTGAGTGTCGTCCGCGTCCCAAGTACGGTTAGCTGTCGGATGCTTCGACTTTTTCGGCCACATTATTCGAGTTCCATGGAAAACTTCAGAGCGTCCTTAATCGCCTCAAATACCGAACCATATACCATGCCAATGGGTCCGATTAGCTCGTGATCTTGAATAGCTTGTAGCCCTTGCACATTCGCGTAACTCTGAACTCGCAAAAAGGGCGCAGAAGCCAGAGCTACTTCATAATCCGACCCACGATACGCAGAGGTTATAGGCACGCAAAGAGACAGTGATCTGGGTGCATCCATGTCATACCGTGATACGACGACCATCATTCGGATCTTACCCCCATACCCGAGATCAACCTTATATACTTCGCCTGGCTTAGTCATCGAAAACGGAATCTAGGACAGCCTGACGGGAAGGAGTGGAAAGCAGCAAATCGCTATTATCGGTGGGAAGACGAACCTCAAACGGCAATCCTCCGCGCAACTTCACTTGCGCTAAAAATAACCGTATCGCCTCAGTCGTGGTGAGCCCTAGCTTATCGAATACCTTTTCGGTATCGTTCTTGAGGCTCGAGTCCACCCTTGCTCTTACAACTGCATCTTGCATGATTGAAATGTAGCACAACGGGGCTACGCGTCAATTCTTATTATTGCCCAACGTCTGAGTGCTGCCACAGGCTGCCTGAGGGCGCACTCCGACTCAAGCTTGATGGTTGAATTGTCCTGTCACTTTCGACTCGCGGCGGGCAGCCTGTTGGCAGCCACGACTTGTTCGGCAAGCTCATTTGCCATATTTCTTTTCGGTTTCTTCGGTTAAACGATGTTGGTAATCGGCTAAAGTGGCGAACTTATTTTTAATTGATCCATCTTGGTTGTAATGAACCCTCATGCCATCCTGTTTGCCACCAAAGGTGGTGACCATCCGTGACCCATCGAATTCGTAATGAATCCGGGTTCCCTTCCGCTGGCCTTTCACCCAAGGCTCAACCGTCCAGAGTTCATTTCCACCGTTCCGATACGTGGTTTCGGCGCCATGTTTCAAACCGTCAACGTAACTAACCTCTTTCCACCTCTCTCCGCGGTTGTAGTGATACCAAACGTGCTTGCCTGTCCCGGCGTTGAGCATAGTTTCGGGACACTTTTTGCCATCTATTTTCCAAACCTGTACCGTGACGGGTTTACCATTGTCCCAGAGTTCCTCGGAACGCTTTCGCCCATTGTTGTAAAAGGAAACATTCATACCATCTTTTTTACCCATGACGTATTGGCCTTGGTCGCGCACTTGATCTCCACTCCAAAAGGTGTACGGACCGTGCCATGAGCCTTTCAGCATATTACACTCAAGGGCTCTCTGACCACTGGGACTCCACGAAATGGTTCTCCCATGTTGAATGCCGATGGGGCGCCACATTACGTTGTCTCCAATCAGGCATTCCAGAAAGTGGCCAACGGTCGTCTCAGGCTTCTGGTTGTTCGTCATGACTTCGATCAAGCTTAAGAGCTTGTAGTGCTTGGTGAGCTCACGACAATCGGTGGGTGCACCGTTCTTGAATTTGACCAGCACGGTCCGCTTCGGGTGATCGCTCCCCTTTCTTATTATCCACCCCGAGTATGGCTCCTTTGCGCCGGGGAGCCAGGCAAGGCCATCGCGGACTTCTAACTCAGATACATCTGTCAGTTCAGACACCTTCCCAACCTCATCCATGAGGGGGCCTCTTTCGTCTCCGGGAGCGTAGTGCGGCTCTTCAGCCGCCCCGTGGCCACCAGAGTGAGCAAAGGAAATGGATGACAGGGCCAGGGTGAGTGTTGCGGCAAGTAATATTTGTTGCTTCATATCTAAGAATTCGGTCAAGTTTGGAAAATGGATTCAAAAATCGTTGGAAAATCAAACATAGCCTCAGATTAGGGTCTATTTTCAGCCGAACGTAAAGCTCAACCGCCGCTTGTAAAACAGATAAGCTACCAAACATCTTTCCATCCTCTAAAACCGGCTGGAGTCGAGCGCGGTTAGCGGTCGGATGCAGCGACTTGTTCGGCCACTATTCTTGAGAGGACCTCTTAACTTGGAGAAATGTTACACCAGACAGATGAGCCACACGCGTTATCGTGCGTTCGTGCTTAAACGACAGATTATAAGGCACTATAATCGTAACCTCTACGCCTGGTTGCTTATTTACCGCTTCAACTAACAAAACCCTCAAACGGTCAAGAGACACTTCTTCTTCATCGACGAATGGCGTGCCAACATCGTCCACTATAACCGCAAACTCAAGATCTTTGCTGCCTGAGTCAAACCCCTCTCGATCTCTCTTAAATTCATTCTGACACCTATCACAGACCAAATGGTAAAGGAACCGCTTTGTCTCATCCTCAGCGTGAATATCTTCATTATAATTGATTATAGCGTAGGGATATTTGGCTCGCCAATCTTGACTGAGCAAAAACTGCCCGTAAGACCGCGTATAATCAACTGACGCACCATTAAATTCCCTCCTGTATACACGTTCATTATGCACCTTACAGATGATTGAGGTGTAATCTTTAGCGACAGTTACATCCTTCTCCTTACATCCTGAAATCGTTATCAGCAGCATTACCCCCAGTGAAAAGAGTATCTTCATATTATGGAAAACGTAGCACAGCTTATTTTTATTAGCCGCTTGCGTCTTAATTATTATTGCCGAACGTAAAGGCCACCCACCCGCTACCAGGGGCGAACTTCGACGAAGGGGTTATGGGTTAAAACGATCATAAAAATCAACTACTCAGCGGGTAGCGGGTTGGTGTGCGCCGACTTGTTCTGCAGAGGTTTTTTTCTAGAGTTCAGATACGTAAAAATTATAATTGTGATCACAGTCAATACTCCCCAAGTTGCAAATCTTTTATCATCGATGCCCTCAACGAAAGCTTCCCCAAAAGACATCATAAAATGAAATCCAAGAAGGGTAATACACCATAAAATCGATATGGTTATATTAGCTCCAATTGTTCCAGATCGTGACTTTGCTTTGAACAAGACTAACAGGAATAGAATTAAAGGGATTATCGATAAAAGCCCCCAATTAAGGAGGCTATCTCCATAATCTTGTAAGAAAACTTCGTGAAATGGCTTCTTATAAATTGAATGAGATTCTTGCACTTTTTATTTTAGCAGAACAGTATTTATTAGTATGCCATTTGGATCGTATATCCTATACAGCAAGGTGATTCGTTAGATATAGTTAGATCTTTGAGTTGTAAAGGTTTTATTGATTGATGGGTGCGTATATCAGGAAAAAATCGTGAGGCTGGGATTCGGGGGGTTACTTTGCTGATATACGGTACAAAAAATCGACATCGAACAGCTGAACGGGCAGGTAATTGGCCGTGGTGGTATGGTTGGTAAGGATTGGAAGACGTTACTTCTAACAAAGCCAGAGCTGATACTCGGGGAACATTTTGTTGGGGTTAGGCAACTTTATGATGGTGACTGCGCTGTCACCGCTGCAGAATTTTTTTGGGTATGGCGATGTTAAGGCGACGGAGAATTACCTAAATGTAATGAACAGGCTAGGGGGTGTTGTGAAGAGCCGCTGGATGAGCTTTAGGGCTCATAGGTCCTTAAATGTAAATTGATGTTTGAGCAGGTGTAAAGATTTTGACTCCCTGGCCCAGTCTTTCTGGTAGGAATCACCGGGAATGTTGGAATATGTGATGGGGAATAAGAGAAATGGGGGTGTTGCAATTGTTGGTAATCTTTGAAAGAATAGCCTAAGAATTTATTATATAAGCAATAACTATGAATCATTCATCATCTCAAGAGACCCGGCGCAGTTTTATCAAAAAATCTGCTATCTTTGGTGGCCTAACCATTTTGCCTGCCAATTTTGTATTGGGTCAGAATTCATCGAATGGAAATGCGCCGAGCGGTAAAGTTAACGTGGCATGCATTGGTATTGGCAACAAAGGGGCTGGTAACATCCAGATGCTTCACAGCTCAGGCCATTGTAATATTGTGGCGCTTTGTGACATTGATCTCAAAGGCAGGCATACTCAGGGAGCGCTGAAAAAATTTCCGAAAGCAAAGAGATTCACGGATTTCCGAAAAATGTTTGATGCAATGGCAGATGAGATTGACGCGGTGATTGTGTCGACGCCAGATCATGCGCATTTCGCGGCGACGATGCATGCGATGACACTTGGGAAGCATGTTTATACTGAAAAACCGCTCACGCACACATTCGGGCAGGCACAGCGGCTCATGGACATGGCAGCAAATAATCCAAAACTTGCCACTCAGATGGGTAATCAGGGACACTCTGGCGCAAACTATTTTCAATTCAAGGCGTGGTCAGAAGGCAATGTGATGAAAGATATCACACGCGTTGCAGCCCACATGAACAAGCCGCGCCGCTGGCACGGTTGGGGTAAAGTGGTGAGTGAATACCCTAAGGACGAGATGCCGGAGGACATTAATTGGGAGCAGTGGATTGATAGTGCTAATCACGTGCATCCATTTTCTAAGCGTCTGCATCCGCAGGAGTGGCGTTCTTGGTACAACTATGGTAGTGGGTGCTTTGGAGATTGGGGGCCACACATCCTCGATACCGCACATCGTTTTCTTAAGCTCGGTCTGCCTCACACGGTTACGGCTGTAATGCGTAAGGGTGTCAACAAAAGTGATTTGGTTTATCCAGAGGAAACGACGATCAAGTTTGAATTTGCGAAGCGGGGCCCGGGACTTCCTGCGTGTGTTGTTGATTGGTATGACGGTACCGGTAATGTTCCTGTGCTTGAAGGTAAGTACACCACCGATGGTAAAGATAAGCTACTGAAGAGCCCAGGGAAGGTTTTATATGGTAAGGATATTGCTTTCCAAGGTGGTTCACATAGCTCGCCACTGCGGATCACATCACGTGAGAAATTCATGGCGATGCGTGAGTCGCTACCAAAGTTTCCAGGAAAGAATTCACATCATTACGCAAACTTCTTACTGGCATGCAAAGGTGAAGAGGAAACTCGTTCTCCATTTGCTGTTTCTGGTATGCTTACCCAAGTGTTCACCATTGGGGTGCTCGCGCAGCGTTTTGGCGGTGAGCTGAAGTTTGATGGTAGCTCGAAGACAATTACCAATAACAAGGCAGCGAATGCATTGTTAGATCCTGCTCCACGGAAGGGGTGGGAGCAGTATTATAAGGTGTAATTTCTATTAAAATCACGAATTAGAAATAAGGTAGTTGGTCGTTGAATCGACCATCTAACTAAAAAGGGACGGCTTACGAGGCCGTCCCTTTGTTAGTACATCTGTGATGTAGATAGAGTGTGAATGGATAAATTAGATCTTTGTTACCAGTGGTCCCCAGCCGTCGCGCGGCTCGCGTGATGCGAGTTTGTTGATAGCGGGATCGTTGATGATGACGCCTTCCTTGTTGAGCACGAGCTTTTTGCCTGCGCGTGTGCTAAGATTGCCGAGCTGGATGTTTGCGGTCATGGGGCCTGCGTATCCGAAGTTTGATTGGCTAAACTCACGTGGTTTTTCACCGCGACACGCCATAAAGAATTCTTCGTGATGACCAGGTGACCGGGCGAGAAGCTCTTTTGGTTTACCGAACTCGCGGCGCTTAGTTTCTGGTATGAGGCGCGGGCTGTTCCAGTAGTCGCCTTGGACGAGTAACTTACCTTTGGTGCCAACGATTAGGTTGCCTGTTTTTGGCAACTCTCGTTTATCGACCTTGAGTTCTTCTGGGGTTTCCGGCATGTTAGGGTTTCCGTCTTTGTCCTTACCCTCGTACCAGAATGTGTCGAATCCTGGGCGTTTTTCGGTGGCACGGTATGTCGCTTTGACGATCATACCAGCAGGGAATTGATCACCTACGGGTTCGGTCATAAAGATAGGTTCGCTTGATTCTGCATATCCAGGCTCTGTGAGAATATAGATACCATCGGTGGTGTGGCACGCCATGTCACCGAGGGCACCGGATCCGAAATCTACGACACCACGCCAATTGAATCGGTGATATGCTTTTTCCTTGTAGGGGCGCATGGGCGCAGGCCCGACCCAGGCGTCCCAATTGACTTCAGGTGGTACAGGATCGCTACCCGCGGGGCGTCCGCCACCCTGTGGCCAGACAGGACGATTGGTCCAGGTGTGGAGCTCTTTGATATCACCGATGGCACCGGCTTTGTAATAATCGTAAACCATGCGCCAACCTGCGCCGGCGTGACCTTGGTTACCCATCTGCGTCACTACTTTCGGGTTAGCTTTGTAGGCTGCGGTGAGCATTTGGGCTTCCTTGACAGACCATGTGAGGGGTTTTTCAGTGTAGCAATGGATACCCATGGAGACGGCAGTCATGGATGGGGCGTAGTGGGTGTGGTCTGGGGTGGAAACAAAGACGACATCGAGTTCTTTACCGTGTTTTTGGAACATTTCTCGCCAATCGGAGTAGCTGGCGGCTTGTTCCCAGCCGTTGAGTTCGGTGGCATTATTCCAGGCACGCTTGTCAATTTCTGCGAATGCGACGCACTGCAGCCCATGATCATGAGATCTTTTAAGGTGTATTTTTGCCCTGCCTCCTGTGGCGACGAAGCCGACCTGTAATTTGCTGTTAAGGTTTTGACCGCGAACGATTGACGGAAACCCGAGGGTGGAGGCGCCAGCAAGGCCGAGTTGGGTGATAAATTTTCTGCGATTTACTTGGTTGTTCATAGGAAGATCATGTTGTGTTTTGATGATAGAAATACGTGATGGGGGTGTGCAAGCTTGCAGTGAACTTTTTGGGTGATTCTATTTATTGGGGATGGTGGGGATGTTTTCGATGCCGATGGGCTTACGGTTCTTGGGTGCGCTGCGGCCACTTTCCTTGAGATTGTTGAGTAGTGTTTGAAGCTGCACGCGCTTGTCGGATTCTTTGAAAAACAGGTTGGTGGTTTCGCCGGCATCGGTTGTTAGGTTATAGAGCTGTCCCGGTGCATCGGGTGCGGTCTCCTCGACGGCGTATTTTTTTAGAATACCTTTTTCGTAACTGTTACCTCCGGATCCTTTGTGGTCGAGGTATTTCCAATTGTGTAAACGAATTTGAAACTCACCGCGAAAACTTTGTGTTAGGAGGTGTGGTCGGATAGAAACTTTTGGATCTTGGGTGCCGATCATTGCGGGGAGCATATCGAAGCTATCTGTTGCGGCGTTGTCGGGCAGTGTGTATCCGGTGATGGACGCCAGTGTTGCAAAGATGTCGGTGGTGTTGGTCATTTGGTTGGACACCTGACCGGCGGGAATTTTTCTTGGCCACCTTGCGATGAACGGGACGCGGTGTCCACCTTCCCAGCCGTCTCGTTTAACGCCGCGCCATCCTCCCGATGGATCGTGATGGTGGTCTTGCCTCATTAGGTCGGTGTGGACGGTCTCGGCGCCGTTGTCTGAGTTGAAAAAGATGATGGTTTCATCGTCAATACCAAGCTCGGTGACTAGATCGATTATGCGACCAACGAGCACATCGAGTTGGTGAACAAAGTCGCCTCGAGGGCCAGCTTTTGTGGCACCGTTAAACTCGGGGGCTGGGAGAACTGGGGCGTGTGCGATCTGGGTAGAAAACACTGCGAAGAATGGTTTTTCCGGAGTCTTCTTGCGGTGATCGGTGATGAACCCACGTGTCCTCTCGTAAAAGAGGAGATCTGCTTTCATAAATTTATAGCCGGGTGACATCCAGCCGGCATCGTTATCCCACCTCCATTTACCTCCGAGATTGGGAAGATCCTTTGGGTTATGGCGCTCACTGGCCGGGATGGAAACCATCCCGTTTTCGATGTAGATGTAGAGAGGATCGGTGGTGGGGCAGTTTGGTGTGACAAATGATTCATCGAAGCCACGCGCATTCGGGCCATCGACGAGAGGTGTGCTTTTTTCGTAGTCGATAAGCAGGGAGTTTTTGAATCCGCCGCTGAGCCGTTTGCCGTTTTTATCGCGCCAAGTAAGTCCGACGTGCCACTTGCCAAAGACACCTGTCCGGTAGCCTTTTTCCTTGAGCATGTCACCCAGCGTGAGGGTGCCGGGTTTTAGGTAGCTTGGGCCGCCAGGGCCTTCAAATGCGCCGCCGCCGCGACCAGTAGATCGATAAATTTGTTGTCCAGAGAATAGACCGTATCGAGAGGGTGAGCAGATGGTGGAGGGGCTATGGGCATCTGTGAAACGAATTCCCTCGGCGGCCATTTTATCGAGCCGAGGTGTTTTGTAAGCGGCTTTTGGATTGTAGCATGACAGGTCTCCATATCCTAGATCATCGGCGTAGATGATAATGATGTTAGGATATTTTGGTGCTGCGGATGCAGAGACGGAGCAAAAAGGGACAGCAAAGACACAGGCGATTAGGAAACCCAAGGTGACAATTCCGAATCTACGATGAGTTATCATACTGATGAGGATCATTTATGATTGAGTCAGCGGCTACGGGTAGCCATGTAGATGCAGTGCCTGGCGCGTTTTGATTTCTCGTGCGATTTGGCTGCATATGCTTCGACGTGAAAGCCAGCTTTAATCAGACATTTCTTAAATTTTGGCGCAGGTTCGGAGAGCCAGTATGCGACGCAGCCGTCCGGTGTTAGGGCGCTACGAATTTTTGCTAGGAAACCGGGAGAATACAAACGTGAATTTCCGGCGGTAATTAGGTCGTCCGGTGTGTTGTCGATATCGAGCAGAAGCGCATCATAGCTGCCTTTGTTTTTGCTGGAAATGATATCAAACAGATCGCCCTGGGTGATTTTAGTACGTGGGTCTTCTAACAACGGTCCGTTGTGCTCGACAAGAAATGTCCGGTTCCACTCGATCAGCGGTGGCATGAGCTCGGCAACTTCGACTGTTGCCGGTTTACCGACCAGCTCCAGTGTGCGTTTTAGGGTAAACCCGAGCCCTAGTCCGCCGATCAGAATTTTTGGGTGTTTAGGTCTTGTAGATTTGCCCTCATAGAGTTTTTTGCAACCGACTTCAGCAAGCATTTCCTCGGAGAAGGTGAGCGCTGTGCTCATTAGCTCGAAGCCATTGTACTTGAGGTAAAACTTTCCATCATGTTTGTGCAGTGAAAAAACGGTGCCGTCGGACATGGTGGATTCACCGAGTTTCACGTAGGGCTTCATGGATTGGAACTTCTACTAAAAGATGTCGCTAAACAAGTATCTTCAATACCGTTGTTGAATTATTGTGATAGGCAAAATTATTTAGCGGAAATAGTCACCTCGACTGGTTTGCCCCATGTCCGTAAAACAGGACGCGCAGTGACTGTGATCTCACCTTCCTCACCGGTGGGGGCGATGATTGCCAGTGCCATACCGTTGAAGGATCTAACAGAGCGCGACTGGAAGCTTTCGTGGCTGAGCGGATCGCCATTACCGGTCGCGATGATACGGCCGGGTCCTTTGACATTGAATGACATCCAGTTGTTTGCTTTCGGGCAGAAATTGCCATCTTTATCTTGAAGCCGCACGGTGATGTATGAGAGGTCTTTGCCCTTGAGGTTGAAGACGGTTTTATCAGCATCGAGAGAAATTTGAGCAACGGGGCCGGCGGTGCGTTTCGTTGTGGTGGCGACTACTTTGCCGTCTTTGGTTGCCACAGCTTTCAGCTCTCCCGGGGCATAGGGGACGAGCCACTGCATGTGCATGTCGTGTTCCTTGGTGAAGGTTTTAACGCCCAGTGATTTTCCATTGAGGAAAAGCTCCACGCTATCGCAGTTGGTGTAGCACCAGACGGGGACGATGGTGCCCTCCTTGCCGGGCATCGTCCAGTGAGGCAGCATGTGAACCATTGGCTTATCCGTCCACTGGCTCTGGTAGAAATAGTAAGTATCTTTTGGGAAGTTACATATGTCGATGATACCGAAATTTCCAATCACGCGCGGCCAGCCGCCGGACTCGCCGATGTAGTCGAATCCAGTCCAGCGGAATTCACCGAAGAAGTAGGGGAGGTTTTTGGTGAGTCGCCAAGAGTCTCGGCCAGTAATTCTAACACCTGCGTTGTCATAGGATGATTCATACCATGGGTTTGTTTCGGGAAATACCTCGTTCTCAACGAGCGGGGTGGGTTGGTATTTTCTGATACGGAACTTTCCGTTTGTCCGGTATTCGCCACGGGTCTGCAAGGTGTGAGGCACTTCGGAGGCATACATCAGCCGGTCGGGGAATTTCTTTTTGTCGTTCTCATACTCGTAGCAAGAGTCGCCGCCACCATTGTAACCGACGACATCGAGAAGCTGGAGGAAGCCGGTTTTATTCGCACCGATGGTGAAATTGCAGCCCACGGTGACGAGCCGTGTAGGGTCGTGTTTGTGGCAGAGGTCTTGTAGCCATTTAACGGTTTCGAGCTCACCGTGTTTCTGTGCTTCAGGGACCTCGTTGCCAACGCTCCACATCACTATGCAGGGATTGTTGCGATCCCGGCGAATGTGATCGATGAGGTCTTTTTCCGCCCACTCATCGAAGTAGAGGTGATAGCCTTTGGATGCTTTTCCCTTGTTGTTCTTGCTGGAAACGAGAGTGCCATCCTCAAAGAACCACCCGCGTCGCCATTCGTCGAAGGTTTCGTTGATCACAAGGAATCCTATCCGGTTGCAGAAGTCGAGAAGCTCGGGGCATGATGGGTTATGCGCGGTGCGGATTGCGTTGCAGCCCATCTCCTTAAGCATGCGTAGGCGTCTTTCAAGTGCCTGGTCCCAGAGGGCGGCACCGAGTGGACCAAGGTCATGGTGGTTACACACCCCTTTCATGATGGTGTTTTTACCATTCACAATCAGACCTTGCTTGGCATCGATGACGATGGTGCGGAATCCGAGCGGGCTTTCATAGCGGTCGATGATCGTGTTGCCATCGCGCAGCTCGGTAACAACGGTGTACATGTTCGGCGAGTCGGGTGACCAAAGCGCTGGGTTAGCGACGCTGAACTGCTGGTTGATTATTTGTTCTTTTCCTGCGGCCAGATTCAGTTTGTCACCTTGTGAAGCGACTTTTGACCCCTCGGAGTCGATGACGGACTGGATGACGTGGATTGATTTTTCCTGTTTGTATTCGTTACGAATGGTTGTGCGGATTGCGACCTTGGCGCGCTCGGGAGTAATTTCAGGAGTGCTGATCTGGGTGCCCCAGTGACCAACGTGTAATTTGTCCGTGATGGTGAGCCAGACGTGCCGATAGATGCCTGACCCGGTGTACCAGCGTGTCGATTGCTGGAGTGAGTTGTCGACACGCACGGAGAGGATGTTGTCGCCATTGGGGTCGAGGTGTGGAGTCAGATCATATTGTACACCGGTGTATCCGTAGGGTCGCTTACCGAGCCGGTGGCCATTGATCCAGACCTCTCCGTTCATGTAGATGCCGTCGAACTCGACGAAGACTTTTTTCCCGCTGGCACCTGCGGGCGTTTTGAAGACTTTTCGATACCAGCCGATGCCGCATGGGAGATATCCTCCTTGTGCCTTGCTGGCGTTATTTGCATCAAAGGGTCCTTCAATACTCCAGTCGTGCGGCAGGTTGAGTTTTCTCCATGTCGAGTGATCGTAGTCCATTGCCTCAGCCCCTTTTGCGTCGTGTTTAAGAAACAACCAATCAGCATCGAAGCACTCGCGCACGCGTGGTGGGGAGCCAGCGGATTCTGCGGCTACATGAGAATAGATGGAGCAGAAAACGAGTAAGGGTAACAACAAGGCTAAATGAAGGGCGGGTGGAACTTTCATGCGTAATTTATATTGATGGATCGGTTGGTGGCAGATGTGATCTGGAAGGTAAATCAACTATAGGAAGTTGGTCAAACAGATCGACCCAATATTTTTTTTGCGACGACACAGTGAAGTATCTGCTCTGCTTGATCTTTCAAATTTACAAGAGCTGAATGTAGTTTTAGCCGGAGGGATAAAGTAATATTTTTTACTCAAAACCCGATTTGGCCTAACTCTTGCCTCTTGTAAAATTTGAGCGGGGCACAGGTTCCAAGGAAAAGCTCGCCGCGATTCTGTTTTAGAGACCGACAGGTAGCGTTTACAGCTGAGGAGCTGCATTGAGTATTCCACTAATCCGGTGCTCTGGTTTTTCCCGAGTCTCTGGATATTCCGATAGAGTATTGCTATTCGGCGGCGTCTTCAGCGATCTCGAGCTCATCGGTGATTTTTGCGGCTATGTTCTCGGCAAGTTTCGTGTAAACGGCGCCAGGGAAATGGACGTCATTGCCTTTTTTCCATGCGTCGTATCCATTCCACCGGGTCACCATACTGTGCAGGTCGTTGATCGGGATGTTGTGTTTATTCATGACCTTGGCGGCAGCGGCATTGTAGATGAGTTCATCGCCCTTGGGCCGGACGTCGTCGTTATCCGGTATCGGGGTGGTGTTCGCCCAGATGACCTTGGCTCCATTTTTTTTCAGCAGGGTGACGATCTTTTCCAAATCCTTGGCGTATTGATCGACCGGGTTGTGCCATGCTCCCTTCCTGCCGCGAAAGATGTCGTTGAGTCCAAAGTTGAAATGAATCACCGCGTATTTGGATTCTGAGAGATGCCTCTCAATACGATCGAAATCCGCAATGCATGCCTTAGCGCTTCCAACCATCAGATTCTTTGACTTCCCGCT
>JABHEX010000300.1 GCA_018676385.1 Akkermansiaceae bacterium | reverse complement strand
TAGCCCTTACGTTCTTTATTACAGACAGCTACTGACCAAATTAAAGGATAGTGGGCGCCTAAACCTCTTTAAAGAAGACCAAGAAATGTCAGATGATGAAGTCACTCTAGATTATGTTCTTGATCGTTTAGTAATCCACGGAGACGCATCTAGTGTCGCAGACCAAGTTTTAGCCTTTAGAGAAGAGGTCGGCGATTTTGGCCATCTAGTTTATGCCGGCCATGATTGGACTGACTATGAACTAGGCCGCAAGTCAATGATCCTAACCGCCGAAAAAGTGATGCCCATTATTAATGATGCCATCAAAAGCTAAGCTATTGGCTCATATTGGTGTGAGATTAAATCTTCGATCAACGCAATAAGTTTCTAGCCACAACACTGCGCATTGCCTCGGATGAGCCTTCATAAATGCGCATGGGCCTTACATCCCGGTAGCATCTTTCAAGGATAGTCTCATTTGATAACCCTGCTGCACCATGGATCTGAACAGCCCTATCAACAACCCGGCTAACCATTTCAGTGGCATAGGACTTCACCATAGCTGTTTGTTGAACTACATTTTCACCCTGTTGAGCTCGCCATGCGGCGTCATAAACCATTAAACGAGTTGCATGTAATTCCGTAGCAGAATCAGCAATCATCCACTGTACCGCCTGTCGAGAAGATAAAGGCTTGCCAAAAGTATGCCTTTGTTTTGCGTAATCAATAGCAAGATCCAAACAACGGTCTGCAATACCTAAAGAACGAGCTGCAATTCCTAGACGGCCAGTGTACAGAAATGAAGTTCCTGCACCCCACCCTTGACCTGGACCTCCCAACAACTGCGTTTCTGAAACAACACAATTTTCAAAAAATACTTCATAAGTAGACTGACCATGCAGCATTTTTTGCTCACGACCAATTGTGCAACCTGGCGTTCCTTTCTCAACAATAACCCAGGTAAGCCCATCGTGGCGCTCTGTGCCTTTGAGGCGAGTAAGCACTAAAATAAAGTCAGCTCTTTTTGCGTAAGAGATCCAACATTTATTGCCATTGATTACCCAACCATCATTATGTTTTTCTATCGTTGTTTTAATGCCCGCCAGATCTCCTGCCGCCTGAGGCTCACTAAAAGCACTCGCACCTTGGAGCTCTCCAGCCACCATAGGCAATAAGTATTTTTGTTTTTGTTCATCGGTGCCTAACTCATGTAGGACTGGAGCAAAGCGCATAGCAAAAACACCGCGACCCACTGTGCTTCGATGTACCTGCTCGGTGACAATGCAACTATCAAGCAATCCCAATCCCGCTCCGCCTATCTCTTCAGGAGCATCCATAGCCGCCAGACCTAGTTGCTCTACTTTCTTTATCAACGGACCCTGAATATCGTCTGGCAGATCTGCAGAGTTAGCGCGATCTGGAAATTCTTGCTCTAGAGGAATAAGCTCATTATCGACAAATCGTCGCACAGTGTCTTGTATCATCTTAGTTTCATCAGGAAGATTAAAATTCATGTGAATCGCCTATTTTGTAAAATAATCAATATTAGTTTAGTGAGAAGCAGAGGGAACTCAGTCATCCACCCCTTTAATCTTTTAGATCAGAAGCTTGACGTAGTGGCGGCAGCTCCCAAGGTGTTCTCCAAGGGGCACGAACATAGCGCTTACCATCAACATCGTGCACTAAGTTTATGGCGGCCACCTGAGGGTGGTCCATCAGAGCACCAAGGTCTGCGAATTCCACAGCCCATACTTCATATTTCTCAACAATACCCAGAACTTCTTGAGCGGTTAACTGTGTAGTATATTTCTCCCAGATTGGCTTTGTTTCTCTGGCTAAATAGCCCATGCCAAATGTATCCCACCAATTGTCTGCATATTCTGGTGTCTGGATTAAATCATCATGCACACCTAAATCCCTGATCATACTGATAAAGTCTTCACGCTTAAGAAGCGGTGATGGGCTCATATAAACCGGTCTATCTTTGGTTTGATAACCATCATGGGGGGCATCGGTTTCATTTGTACAATAGGAATCTCCTAACCACTCATCAGGATTTGTCATCGCTGCCCATTCATGGCTCCGCAAAAACATCATCGCCCCCAACAGACTTGTTGCAACTCTTTGTCCTAGTCCCGTTTTCTCCCGATAATAAAGTGCTGACAGGATTCCGGTTAATGCAATCGCCCCAGAACATGTAGCAACAATATCTGCTCCAACACGAACAGGTGGCTCCCCTAGGTTACCCAGTAGCCTCAAGTAGCCCGTCATACCCTGAATCACTAACTCGCTAGTCGGCCGGTCCCGAAACGGTCCTTTTTCACCGTATGCACTTAATGCTAGATACACTAACTTCGGATTCTCTTTCGATATGGTGCCATATCCAAACCCATAACCTTCCGCGACTCCTGGACCCCAATCCTCGAGGAATACATCAGCATCTTTCACTAGATCTTTTAGCTGCGCCTGCCCATCTTTTGAAGTCCAATCAATAGTCTTAGAGTCTTTGTTACGATTAAAAGATTCAAATAATGCACTACTTCCTGTTGGCGTTCGGGGAGCTAAGTCACGCGCCCAGTCACCACCTTTTGGCTCTATCTTTATTACTTCAGCACCAGCCTCAGCCAACATTAGACCAACATACGGACCGGTATAACCCTGAGTTGCATCAATAACCTTAAGACCCGCTAAAGGAGCAATAAATTCTTCATCTTGGTTTTGCTTGAAATCAGTCTGCTGATTACCAAAACCAGTATCAATAATATGTTGAGTGTCTGACCCAGGCTCCACTAACCAGGGATTGATAACACCCATCGTCTCGCTGAAATCCCAAGGAATAGAGCCTGTAAACATATCTCCTGCATGTTTAGAGTGAAGAGTAGAAATAAACCCATTTTCCACAACTTGCTGATGATGTTGTATTTGCTCAAAGTCCATACTAAAGCCGTGAGGGACTCCTTCTCTTTCTAACTGCACTACCCACCAGCGCTTAGGTTTTTGTTTGATTGCCTCTCCTACTATTTCCGCCAGCACTTGTCGATTTTGTACCCGATCAACATTACTCAAAAATCTTGGATCTTTGATTAAGTCACTATTTCCCAGTACACGACACAACCCTTCCCATTGCGCCTGAGAGTCACAAGCTATAGCAATATACTCACTATCTAACATTTGAAAACACTGGTTAGGTGCGCTGGCAGAGGATGCACTGCCCAACAGCTCAATTGGCATACCCGCTAACAAAGCTTCGCCAGCACGATTCGTTTGCATTGCAATACCCATTGCAAAATGGCTT
>JABHEX010000299.1 GCA_018676385.1 Akkermansiaceae bacterium | reverse complement strand
GCAAATCGGCGCAGCATGGTAATATCGATCGGCGAGCTTAGTCTTCCGACAATATTCCGCTCCACACCAAGCCATTCAGCTGTTTTGTTAGGGCCGCGGCAGTCAAACCATTCTGCGGGTTCGAGCCAATCGCAAAATAGCCGCGCATCGTCGTAAAGGCCAAGGTGTTTGAGCACGAGCGACAGCGCACAGGTCGGCACGTGGTCGCGCGGGAACTGATGGTGATCAAAGTTGTTTTTCTCTGGCTCGTGCTGGTGCCCCACATCAATCACGCAGATGCAAGAATCATCTAGTTCATCATCAGAAGGGTCTTTTCTAACAATCGAAATAGGGTGTTTTGCCAGCATCACGGAGCAGGCCAGGAAGTCATCCTTATGTGCGCCTCCGGGATGCGTGATGATAGATTGAATCGACATGCGCTGTGCATAGGGATCACAGGCATTGCTGTCCACCCTTTCCTTGCCATAGGCGCTTCCTATGCTCCCACTTTTTTGCCGAGCATTTTCTCGTAAAGGGCGATGTAGTTTGCCGCAGTGGTTGTGTGGTTAAAGCGGTTAGCAGATTCTTTCATGATGCGTGTGAGCGTCTTCTCCTTTTCTTGGAATGACCTGCGGTAGAACCCGATCGCTTCATCGATGCCCCACCGGAGCCCCTCTGGGCCGTAGTGCTGGAAGCGGAAACCGTTGCCCATCGTGCAATCATGATGCATATGCTCAACGGTGTCGTGGATGCCGCCAGTATCGTGAACAACGGATAAGGTGCCATATTTTGGGCTCACCATCTGGGGTAGCCCACACGGCTCAAAACGCGACGGCATCAGCATGAAATCGGCAGCCGCATAACCAAGCCGAGAGTCCGACTCCTTGAAATCCATCACGGCAACACGATCCTGCAAGTTGTGCATTTGTACGATATTTTGGAAATGCGGAAAAAACTCACCATTGGCGATGATGGCAACTTGAAGCCCAATGTCTGAGTAGTCGGCTACCGTTTGGTAAAGGATGTCGGCCAATAGCTGGCAGCCTTTTTGCATGGGATCCAGACGTGATGGCCAGAACAACATTGGTGCATTTGGGTCCACGTTCAGCCCGGCTTTTTCTTGGAGAGCACGTTTATTAATTGCTTTCCCCTCCATGACTTTCTCGTGATCATACTTAAACGCAAGAGATGGGTCAGTAGCTGGATCATAAGAAACATCCGGAGCATTCAGAATGCCGCTCGCACAACCAGCATGCAGCTTGTTAGAAAGTTCATTGCGGATTGAATCAGGCACAAACGCATGTTTTCCTTCAACCACCTCGTGGAGAAAGGTTTCGCTCACCGAGTTTACATGGTCTGCCGCAAAAATTCCGGTTGCTAACAAATCCGTGGAATTTCCATCACGCGATTCCTCATAGGAATGCGGTGGGTTTTCAAAATACATGTGGTTCCAGAATTCGGCGGCATCTATTCCGCGATCCTCGATTTCCGCCATGGTCAATTTTTCCGTATGGATATTGTGCAGGGTGAGTAGAGAAGGAATATTGAATCGCCTTGCCGCGGCTGGAATAAGACCCGTCATCCAATCGTTACAATGAATAAGATCCGGCCTAACCTGTGGGATGATGTAGTTGATGACATCTCGCTGAAATGCAAGTGCCATACGCAGGTTTTCATCGGCATAAACTTCAGCGCGGTGGTAGAACACGCGATCTTCAGCAAGGTGAATACGTTCTTTCCCTAGGTTTTCCCTAACACGCTGGTATTCGCGGTTATGCACCTCTTGCACATCAAGGTTAAACATTCTTCTGTAGTTAGGTAGGGCAACATGAACATCAGCACCCTGATCATAGAGAGCACTAACTAACGATGCAGAAACGTCTGCCATACCACCAGCCTTGGCGTGCATACGCTGAGCCATATTTCCCATACCTTTGGGCAAATAGGTGATTTCCGGCGTCACCACTAGGATTGTGGGGTTATCGGGTAAGCCCTCGATTTTGGCCTCCGTTTTACCGGCAACCTCAGTGACATTAGTTGTCAAACCAGTCATCTGTTTTTTCATTGCTCATAAAAGATGTTAATATTCTCTATCTTCATTTAACACATAAACCAGCTTGTAGTCAGCGAGCAAGCTTGATGTTGATTATGACAGATTCGAAATAACAAATTAGGCTGCGGAATTTCTTCACGCAGCCTAGTAATGAGTAACGGTGGATTGCCTAGGTCTTAGAGCTACCTCGACGCGGTCTGCCCGGTTGTTCCACGTCGTTGCTGACTTTTCTGAGCTGCATCCTCGCTACGCTGCTTAACCCACGCGTAGTATTCTTTGCCATCAATCACCTCCAGGGAACCTTTCATATTAGCATGTGCTTCTCCACAAAGTTGCGCACAAACGACAAAAGTATCTATTTTTTCAACTGGCTTAAACCACATCGGGATTTCTTTTCCTGGTATGCAATCCTGTTGGATACGCATGGGGACAATAGCAAAGTTATGAATGACATCCAGTGATGTCACTTGCAGGATACTATTACGGTTTACTGGTAATCGAAGTGCTCCGTTTGCCACAAGAAAATCATCATAGCCATTTACGTCATCGGGATCTATACCGATTTGATTCTCCCCATCGATGAGTGAATTATCAGTTCGCCCAAATATACCGTCGTTTCCAGGGTAATGATAAACCCAGCTATATTGCCGGCCAATCACACGCACTCGCGGTGCATCTTTATCATTTGCTACAACACGCTCGAAGGTATCCGTACGCTCGGCCCAAAGCGGGAAAGCAAACCCAAGAAGAAACACGGCCTCAACAATGATCACACCGATTTCCAAGTGGGTAGACACATGGCTTTTCACGCCTGTGTAGGATGCTTTAGCAGTGTTCTTGTGCCAAAACTTGATAATGGCGACGAAAAAATAAATCGTCCAGCCAATGAATAGCACTAGCATTAGCCAGTGGATGACGGCATTCATCTGGTCTACTTGGCCACCATGTTCGGCGCTGTTTCCAGGAATAGCAAAAAGATCGAGAATAGACATATTGAGTTAGTGAGTAAGATTTACAAATCGCTAAGCGAGGTATCAAAGTTCTCACGCTCACGCTTAGCGATACGAACAATAAATAAGATGATGCTGCAGAGAATGGGGATGATCAGAAGGAGCATGACGAGCATGGCGTATCCTGCTGCCACGGAGTCAAGATGATCCTTCCCTGTACCCATACAAACAGAGCATGCGAGAATTTCTGGGAGTGCTGTGATTGTCATGATTATTAGATGTTGTGTGATTTTTTGTAGAATCTAACGCCATAAATCGGCAGAATAATCGCTGCCAGAGCGCATGTGCCTCCAAAAATTTTCATTCCTTGTGCGGGAGATGACTCAAGCACGAATGCCCATAAAACAACAAACAAACAAAGCAACGTGGCCAGTGATATAAAGATGATATGGAAACCTTTTAGAGACATGTTTTTACAGTTAAGATGTTAAAATTAGCTATCTGCCAAAGAAACCCTCAAATTCGATGGGGTCTGAGAATGCTAGTCCAGTGATCAGCATCAGACAAACCGCAAAGAAAAGACCAAAACCAAAAAGCCAATAGATGAGTTTTTTTTCATGGTTGAGGTGCATAAATATTAACGCTACTAGTGTAGCCTTAAACAGTGCAATAAGCAAACCAATGACCATATCTGCGGTTCCAAAGCCACGGGAACCGAAGTCAAGCCACTCGATTTTTGCAACTGCTACTGTAAGAACGGTGCAAACG
>JABHEX010000298.1 GCA_018676385.1 Akkermansiaceae bacterium | reverse complement strand
CTTAGGCAAGCTGGGGGATTTTTTGCTATCTTCAAGGAGTGTGGACACTGCTTTTTCAAGCTGCACGTCCTTACCCCTGCTGAGTTCGCCGGGTTTGTTCCAGATCGTGTAGTGTGGCTGGGCGCCGTTGAGCTCCATGTCCTTACCATCGCTGGAGCTGAACCAGCCGCGGAAGGGGAGACGGAGGGTGCCGGCATCGAGGATGGCAGTGCTGCCAGTGGAGATGACTCCGCCGGCAGTAGCCACGCCAACGATTTTTCCGCGATTGAGATTACGGATTGCGTGGGAAAAAATCTCAGCGTTGGAGAAGCTGTTCTGGTTACAGAGCACAATAATCGGTTTATTCCAAGTGGCGTAAACGATGCGATCTTGTGGGTAACCAATACCGCCGTTGCGCGGAATGGTGAAGGCGTGGCGTGGCTGACAGAGAGCGGTGAGCAGATGATCTGTGGTGAAGCCTCCGCCGTTGTCACGAACATCGATGACCAAGCCATCTTTGCCTGCACCTTGCTCATAAAGGTGGTGTTCGAATTTCTCAAACTCATCCCACATCATACGTGCGACATGGATGTATCCTAGTTTGCCGCCGGAGAGTTTGTTGACGGCCTGTTCTGTAGCATCGATATGGGCATTTCTGGTAAGTGTACGTGCAGCTTTATATGTGATAGGTTGGATTTTTACAGAACGCTCTTTGCCTTCCTTATCGGTCACTTTGAAGTGAACGGGCTCGCTGAGCCGACGGTGCAGCAATTCGTTACGTGGGGAGCCCGAAAGGATTTCCGTGCCGTCAATATGGGTAATGATTTCGCCAGGGAGGATTTTGGATATATCTCGATCAGCTGGGCTGTCCGGGATGACCTTTGAGACTTTCCAGCCCTTACCGGCGTGGGTGTGATCAAACCGTGTGCCGAGGTGGACGGTTTCCTCTTTCCATTTAGGAGCCGGCTTCCATGAAGAAGGCCACTGTCGAGCACTTCGGAATCCCATATGCGAGGCGTTGAGCTCGCCGAGCATCATACTGACAATACGGTCGAAAACCATCGAGGTGCTCGCTTGCACCGCCATGGGCTCGTATTTTTCTAACACATCAGTCCAGTTCCGATTATTTAGCTTGGGGTCGTAGAACGAGTCACGCATGGTGTTCCATGCATTACGGAATGCCATACGTTTCCAGTCGGACAATTTGCGTTCGGTGTAGACAGTGAATGGATAAGGTGTATTTTTTCCTCCCTGAAGAGTCGCAGGGACGCCGTTAGAAATCCAGTAGAGCTTTCCTTTGGTATCTATTTTGATGGGGGTTCCGCTTGCCTCGGCTAACTTACTTGGCTTGGCTCCTGATTTTGCATCCACGGTGTAGATGATTTTTTTATTGGATCTCGACTGAAAGAGTATTTTCTTTGAGTCGTTGTTCCATATGAGTTTACTGGGCGTGATGCCCTTTACTTCAATCCGGCGAAGTCGTTGGTGGACGTTGGAGAAATCGAATGTTTCCTCTTTTTCAGATTTTTTTTGTTTGTTTTTGCCTGACAGTTTCTCGAGCACCTTCTTGACCTTCTTTTTGGTAATACCTTTGTAGGCGGGATCCTTGCCCATGGCCTTGCGGGCACGTTCGAGGGTTTCTCTGTTGGTATCCTTGATCTCATCAGACTTATAGAGATCTAGGTAGAAAATATCGTATTGCTCTTTGTGGTGACGACCTATGAAGGCGATTCGTCTGCCATCTGGCGACCAGGCAGGAGAGAAATCCAAGTCTGGGTGGCGGCTGATATTGACAGGTGGCATACTGCCGTCGGCGCGAATAATAAAGATGTCTGGGTTGAAGTTATTGTTTTGTAGGGTGTAGGCAATCCACTTGCCGTCAGGAGACCACTTGGCGGTTGGTTCTTGCCACGACTCGACTAGCCTAACGGCTTCAGAACCATCCGGGTTGCTCACCCAGAGGTTGCCGGGGTAGGTGGTGTAGGCGATTTTTTTCCCTTTGGGTCCTGGAATGATGCTGGTGGGGCGCTTGGATGCCTTGACGATGGTGGTGTGCTTGAGGTCTGTGGCTTGCCACCAGAATTGTCCGGGTTTGGTTTTCTCCATGCGGCGAAGCTCGCTGTTGATGCCGTCGTCGTGGATATAGAGGATAGATTTCCCATCGTGGGAAAACCATAAATCTTTTTCATGAGCGAACGTCTCTGTCAGGCGGTGTGGTTTGCGAAGGATGGTGTCCATTGCCCATATTTCGCCTTCCGCAGCAAATATTATTTCAAGTCCAGTGGGCGAGAATGCGACATCTTTGGTGCTCTTGATTATGCGATCTTCAGTTGTTTTGTGGGGAAGGTCTTCGTGGTGGTAGAGTTTAAGTTCAGTGGGTTCTTCTCCGGGTTTTGTTAGTGAAAGTGTGTAGAGATCGAACAGGTGCCGGAAGATGATCTTGGAGCCATCCTCAGCGATGTGAGGTTGCATCACGCTATCATCCTGAAAGTGTGTGATTTGTCGGGTTGCACCTTTTTCAAAATCATAGAACCATAGGTTGAAGCCGTTTGGACTGCCTTGGGAGTAAAAGATACCACTTCCGTTCGGGTGGTAGAATGGATTCCTGCAGCCGTGCTCGTTGGAGATGGGTTGCGTGAAGGTATTGTTCTCCTTGTTCCAGATCCAAACCTGGCTGGCCATAGTGCCGTGGTAGCCCTTGCGGTAGAGTGACACACCTTCGCGTGTGAAGACGATGGATTGACCGTCGGGAGAATAGCGTCCGTTCTCAGCGTAGGCTGGAAAAATCATTTTCTCGGGCTTTTCACCTTGAAGAGGAACTTCGTAGAGCCTGTATGGTTTACGCCCGGGGAAATCTCTAATGCCTCGAATGAGTATAGATTTACTGTTTGGTGCAATATCTTCAATAAATGAGTTTTCGCTGTGGTGGGTGATCTGTCGTGCTGAACCACCCTCAGCTGGCATGATGAATACTTGGTATCCGCCTGCACGTGAGCTACCGAAACAAATTGATTTCCCATCTGGAGTGAAGTGTGGTGCGAAGTCCCATGCAGGGTGTGTAGTCAATCGAGTGGAACGTCCACCCTCAGCGGGGGTTGACCAGATGTCTCCCCCCCATGAGAAAAGAACTTTAGAGCCATCGGGGGAGAGTGACGGGAAAGAAGCCATGCGTATGTGTGGCTCCGCATGGATATTGAGCAACGATAGGGCTGAGGCTAGGATAAGGATGATACGCGTGGACATAGATTGTGGAGGGGGAGCGACAAGCAAGCGGCGGTTTGTCTTCGCTTAGCGGGTAAAGGCTAGTCGGGTTGGGCGACTAGAGGCCACCGTAACGCTATTGGTTTGATACGACAGCTATCGGCTTATAAAGCTGAGCTTTTGTTCGTGGCCGGGATCTGGTTGAGCGCCGTGTCGGAGTGCTTTATTGTAGGACTCGAGCGCGTCTTTTTTTCTATTTTGCTGAAGGTAGATAATGGAGAGGTTGAAGTATGCTTCTGCGTTAGTTGGATTTAATTTTAGGGCTTCTTGAAAATGCTTTTCTGCTTGTTGAAAGCGTTTCCCTGCACCTGCGATATTACCCAGATAGAGATGAGTATCAGCGTTACCAGCTTGGAGTGTTAGTGCGTGTTCAAAGGATTTTTGTGAGGTGTCGAAGTCCATTAATAGATACTGTGACTTGCCTAACATATAATGGGCGTAGCCACTATTTTCACGCATGGTGATAGCTTCGTTAAAGATTTCGGCAGCCTCGGAATAGCGTCCTGTTTTAATTTCAACGACGCCACGATTGCAGAGAGTGGGGAAATGGCCGGGGAAGCGGGCATCTAACTCCATGAGTGTTTCTCGGGCGGCTTCGTAGCGACCTTTTTCAAAGAATCTCCTCATCAGTGGTGTATACATTGCTATTTCCCTCTCCAGGGCGTCGCCGTGGACTTTGGCGTGCTCTGGGCTGACTCTCTCTGGGCTGGTGAATTCGCTATCTGGCTTACGCGTGTTAGCTACCATCGCTTTTTCTTCATTAGACAGTTTGATTTCAGTTTTGCGCATGTCGTCAAATGCCTTTGCCATGCCTTTAATAGTTTGTTGTGATTTCTGATAAGCTTGCCAAAGTGTTTTCTCGCCCATCTTGCGGCGTTCCTGAGCTGCGATTAATCTTTTGACAGTATCACGGAGCATCTCGATTTCTTCCTGACTTATCTTTTGTGAGGGGTTGGAAATGGCATTGTTAAGATCTTCTTGTGCATCGCGTAAGCGCTTTTCCAGTGATTTAACCATATTACTCTGTTTGGTATAGTCTTGCTGGTAGAGAATGATACGGTTTTTTGCGATGGCTAGATCGCTCTTGGCCTGACGTAATTCGTCTTTAGTGGTATCTTGACTTTTTTCCAAGTACTGCAGCCTATCCAACGCCTGCTTGAGTTCAGTGCCTAGACGCATATTCTCAGTGATGAGTTTCTGTACGCCTTTGGAGTCGCTCTTTTTTAAGATATTGGCGAGGGTGTTACGTTCTTGTCTTAAGGCATCCCGCTCTATTTTCAGCTCTTTGATGGTAGCGTTGGCTTGCGTTAGATGAAGCTGCATTTTTGCGATTTTAGCATTTGCGGTTCCAAGTGACTGACGGGTTTCCTGAAGAACTTTAAGGACGTCCTTGAGTTCTTTACGGAGGCCGCGCACGACACGGTTATCGATGTTTTTCTGAGCATCCATGTTTTTCTGAAGCTCGGCGATTGTGCGTTCCGCCACGATGGCATCTTTTTCGTCTTGGCCCCGTTGTTTTTCAGTTTCCTCAAGCTTCTTTTGTGTGCGTTTTAATGCCTGAGCGGTTAGGGCGAGTTCACTATCGCGGGTCTGCTTTTCCTTAGTTAGGCGATCCATGTCTTGTTGCAGTGGGGCGCGGGCGAGGATGTCACGCAGGGTGCCAATCTCGCGATCTTTTTTGGCAATTATCTCGATTAGGCGTTTTTGCTCGGCATTGTTTGCCGGCTGTAGCTGTTTAACTTTTGCGAGTTCTTCATTGAGGCGACGGTTATCGATTTTAAGTTGTCGTAATTTTCGATCAGTAGCGGGGTCAGTTACTTCTTTTATAATTTCTTTAATGACTACCTTTGGTGCTGGCGCCTTGGCAGTAGTAGGTGGGGTCAAGATACGCTCGTTATTTGAGACGGGTGGGCTCGGAGATGGAGCGGGTAATTTGGTGGGGTCTGCCTCGATTAAATCGCGATTAAGTGTATTATTATCAGCGATTTCGGCCTTGGCTTTCGGTTCGATGAGCTTAATGGCGTCACGTGTGCTTTCAATACGTCCTAGGACCAAGTGGGGTTTCCAATTTTTATGATGTTTGGCGATGATATCGTAATATTTTGCAGCTTGGTGATATTTGCGCCATGCGTCCGTGTGTTTCCCTTCTTTTTGAAGTTTATCAGCATCGCGAACAACGAGATACGCTTGGAAAAAAACGTCAGAAGGGTCAAGTAAACTTGGATCATCTTTAGCGTAGATATCTGAGGTGAGACACCCAACCATAAGAAAAAAAGAAGAAATTCCATGGATTAATAGATGACGTAAACGGCTCATGCTCAGGTTTTAGCGAAATATTTGATCTGATGCAAAGGTAAAACTAGATGGGAATATGTATAATATGTGATCTCAGATGGTGCAGCACTTTGGAATTATGAGATGTGGTTATATCTATTGCCCCATGGCTTAACGCTGGCCTCAAAAACAACCCAACAGTATATTCATAAGCTATTGTGAATCCCTTCAGTGCCATGCACATTTCACCATCGGCTATTCTTCAATATTGCGTCAGTAATTCTTATATAGGGTGCGAAGAAACCTTGCTTTTTGTCAGTCAGTTGGCTAGCAAAGTGTCTAGCTCTCCATTACAACTGCACGAGAAAAGCAATGCTCGCTGTAGCTATATCATCATATCATATTCTCAAATCAGCTGACCGTGCCTGAGCTAAGCCGGGGGCCATCTTTTCTATGTCACAATCACTCACAGCAGCGGAAATTTCTGCAGGGATCGATATTCTTGCTGATGAAATCTATGCGGCCCACCCGGCTGGGGAATTCGTCCTCGTAGGCATTCGTAGTCGCGGTGATGAGGTGGCTGAGCGAATTCTAGAGCGCCTTACTGACAAGGGTATGGAAATTCCTTTGGGTGTATTGGATATCTCACTCTATCGAGATGATCTCGCACACTTGAAGTCCAACCCTAAGCTACAGGGTAGCGAGCTTCCATTTTCAATCGATGGGGCGCACATCGTTCTGGTGGATGATGTTCTTTTCACAGGTCGAACAATTCGGGCTGCAATTGACGCGCTGACAGATTACGGGAGATGTGCCATGGTGGAACTTGCAGTCCTTATCGAGCGAGGTCACCGTGAGTTGCCGTTTGCTCCAACATTTATTGGACATACGTTGAATACGTCGCGGCATGATTATGTGAATGTGAAACTTCGTGCCACAGACGGAGAGGACAGTGTTGTAGTCACAGAAAATAATCAGTCATGACTACTCTACCTAAGCAAAAGCAGAGTATCGATGAGCTTAACGAGCTCCGTATGCGTAATGCTTTTGCCGTGCGTCCGCCAGTGCGAGAAATTCGTTCGCTGGCGTTACATCCAGCTATGCTGGTGGCGCTATATATCCTTTGCTTTTCTGGAGTGGGCCTAGCGGTGGGAGAAATTTATCTAGCCTCGTTGATTTGTGGAGGGTGCTCATTTCTGATCACTCTGTTGATTTATTGGAGAAAGCCACGCACGCGGCATCATGCGTCTATTATTGTGATCATATCATTGCTTGTGCTTGTGTTCGGAACCGTGTATCACCATAAGCATCTCGAGGCACCAGATTATGACCCGCAAGGACCTATTGGATATTGAGTCGCTCACACGCGAAGAAATCGAGCATTTGCTGGATCAAGCAGCTCCATTCAAGGAGCTCTTTACTCGGTCTGTGAAGAAAGTGCCTGCTCTCACTGGTAAATCAGTTTTAACACTGTTTTACGAACCAAGCACCCGGACACTGTCATCTTTCCAAGTCGCGGCAAAACGTCTCTCTGCCGATATCACTACCTTTGATGTGCCTCATTCATCAGCAGTTAAAGGCGAAACTGTACGCGATACCATTGCTACACTTCAGGCGATGCGCACGGATTATATTATCGTTCGCAATAGTATGCCTGGATTGCCCAAGGTCATTGCAGAAGCTACGCGTGCGAGTGTAATTAATGCTGGTGATGGTGCCCACGCCCACCCAACCCAGGCTCTCTTAGATGGATTTACATTCCGTGAGGTGTTTCCACAAACCGACGGCAAAAAAGTTCTTATTGTCGGAGACATACTGCATAGTCGTGTGGCTCGATCCACATCCAACCTGATGCGCAAACTTGGTATCGAGGTCTCTTGGCTAGGTCCCGGCTCATTGGTGCCGAAGCACGGCCCTCGTGACATCAAGAGATTCACCAGCTATGACGAGGCAATGGCTTGGGGGCCAGACAGTATATATCTGTTACGCGTGCAGATGGAACGTCAAGACACCCAGTATTTCCCCAGCCTACGTGAATACACCAAGCTCTATGGAGTAACTCAAGAGCGTTTCAAGCACATTGCCGATCAAGGTATATACCTGATGCACCCTGGTCCGGTGAACCGCGGAGTGGAACTCTGTGATGAAGTTATGGAATACGACCGATCGCTGATTGATCAACAGGTAGAGAACGGTATTGCCGCGCGAATGGCAGTGCTCTACTGGCTCAAGCCGCAATCGGAAGACTCTTCATCCTAACATACTTTCCCATGTCATCCCTACTCATCCAAAACGCCCGCGTCGCTAGTGAAGATTCTGATGATCTGATTCTATCGGATGTGCTAGTCGAAAAGGGCCACATCACCTGTATAAAACCGAGTATTGAAATTGCAGATGGTGTTCGTGTGATTGATGCAGCAAGCCGTATTTTGATGCCAGCCATGTTTGATACTCACATTCACATGCGTGAGCCAGGCCAGGAAGCCAAGGAAACCATCAAATCAGGAACTGAGGCCGCGATCAATGGTGGCGTTACCGGTGTGGTGCTGATGCCCAATACTACGCCAGCGATTGACTCAGCCGCTATGGTGCGTACAATTTATGACATCGTTGAGCGTGATTCACGTATACCAGTCCATACATCTGGATGTATTACTAAAGGCCGTGAGGGTAGCCAGCTGGCAGGTATTGATGGTATGTTGAGTCTTGGTGTGAAAATGCTCACTGATGATGGCGATGCGGTACCGAACATCTCATTACTGAAGCATGCGATGGAGTATGCTTCTGAGTTTGACTGTTTTTTTGCGAGTCATTGCGAAGTGTTAGATCTTTCAGGTCCGCGTGCACTTAACGAAGGTGTTGTCAGCCATAGGCTTGGAATTGCAGGCACTCCGGCATGCAGTGAAGAGATTTGTATCGACCGTGATATTCGATTGGCACACGCTACGGGGGCACGGCTGCACATACAACACGTGTCCAGTCGCATTGGGATGGAGACAATTCGGTGGTGGAAGGAAATGGGAGCTCAAGTGACGGCAGAAGTATCACCTCATCATTTACTCTTCAACGAAGAGGACATTGGTGACTACGACACACACTACAAAATGAACCCGCCACTGCGCACTGCGGCTGACAATGCGGCACTTCTTGAGGGGTTGAAGGATGGGGTGTTTGATATCATTGCCACTGACCATGCACCCCACACGCCTTTCGAAAAGTCACAGGATTTTGTTACAGCCCCCAATGGGATTACAGGGCTGGAGACTGCGGTCATTTCACTCTACCACCACTACATTAGGAAAGGTGAGTTTGGGTGGGGGCTTTTAGTAAAGCGTTATTCAGCAGAGCCGCGCAGAATGATGGGTTTGAATCCAGTGCCATTAGTTGATGGAGGAAAAGCAGACTTCCTGTTGTTTAATCCTGATGGGCAAACCACTTTCTCGGCGGACTATATGCAGTCGAAAAGTCACAACACGCCTTTTCTAGATAAGACGCTTCATGGCAGTATTGACTTGGTTGTGTTAGGTGATGAAGTATTGCTCGATCGCGCGTAATATTTAATTAACTTCCAGATTGTCGTGCGGTCTTGGCAGTTTTGCCTAATTTGTTGTTTTTGCTTTTACTGCGGCAAGTTGTTTTTTTTGTTCAAGACTAACGCGTAATAGATACGCGGTGTTAGCAGCAAATGCTATTGCTATGATGAGCCAGATAATGGATGTTCCATGGCTAAGATTAAGTATAGATTTGTAGGCGGTCGCGCGCGCGTTTTCAGTGTAGACCAATCCGTTAAGCAAGCTTTGTGGGTCTTGCTCAGCTTTAACTGAAATGATGTAAATGCGGTCATATTGCGCACGAAGCTTGTATCGATCAGCTCCCTTTTTAAGAAACACAGCCCCGCATACAAGTGATATGCATATAACGATGTTCATCAGTAAGAACCAGCGCATTGATTTTTCTGTACCCTGTAGTTTGCGGGTTTTGATGGGTGTAGGCATGTATGGAGGGAATCGTGTTACTAACAGTAGTAGCGTTGTTATCCATTCAAGTAAAGGTTATCTTGTTCATCGACCTGCTAGCCCTGAAGAAAAGGCAATTTGGATAGAGTGTTGTTACGCAGATGATCAACATGTATGTATCATACGCTAATAGCTAGCGGGGCATATGTTCATGGAGCAACTAATTTTCTGCCAAACTAACATGTCTTCCCAGGTGATTTGTTGATTTGTCTTTTTGGATTTATTCTAAATTATTTTAAAGTGCGATAGTTATTGTTGCGCACGGTGATGCCAAGATCATCTAGGTGTTCCAGTAGTGGCATAACTACTTTACGGGTAGAACCAAGGTGTTGTCGAAGCTCGCTAGCCGTTGCTTGTCCACATTTTTCAAGATGTTCATGAACGCACTTAATGGCATCATCACGGGATGATGCTGAGATAACTACTTTGGGTTCAAGTTGTATCACTCTGCCAGAGCGGATTAGGAATTGAAGTGCTTGGGAATGCTGTGTGCTTGTTGTGAGATCGACAGGAGATGGTGGTTGTAAGCCAGACCGGTCGAGTTGCGCAATGATTGACTCTGCCTGTGTTTTGATCTCGGCGGGGAGCGTAAGCGTATGGGTGCTTGCCGCTAATGTTTTGCCAGTGCGCTTGAATCCGTTGGATTCGAGTGTGGTCAGGAGTTGTTTGAACAAATCTTCTGGGCATTCCTCGAGCGAATTAGCGAGCAGATCTAGTGAGATCCCTGGTACGTCAGGGTGTTGTTTATGCCATGCGGTCACTAATTCTATGGCCATATTTTGTTGATCATTCCACCACGGGGCATAAATGATTGCGTTTTCTAAACATACAGATTCGCCATCAGAGATAAATTTTTGTAAAGCGCGCTGAACCTGTTTTTCGCTAAATGGATGATCGTGCAGCGGGGTGCTGGCATCAAGGTTGTGATCTCTTATGAGGCGTGTATGCAAATGTGCCAGCACATCCAGAGGATTCTCGGCGAGCGGCTGGAGAAAACCTTTACGCGTGTCCGTGCGGAACCCGTAACGTGTGGGGCGAGTGTCTAGCACGCATCCTCCAGCGAGGGTGTTTTGCTGGGCGCCGTCACGGATGACTATTCGGTCTCCTATCAAAAAAAATTGTGGTTGGTCTAACCGGAGTTGTGCAAAGCATGATTCTCCGGGGTCGAGATGACTACGATCTTGAAGGATCACACGCGCACGGCATCGTGTTGAGCCATGGTGGAGCATCACGGTTTCCATGTGGCGAAGCGGTCTGGGCTTAGTCCCCGGAATTGCACGAGTCATACGTTCCAAGTTGATATCTAACGTCACCGTAGGCTTACCACATTCTTCAGGTATGAGTGTCTGACCTCGTTCGGCACCGGCTTTGCCGGGGGTGCTGATGGTGAGATCGGGTAAATTGAGTGCGGTGCGCATACCTGGCACTGCTGTTTCCAGTGATTGGCTGTGATTTTGTATGTAGCGTATGCGAGTGGTTAGCCCAAGTGGCTGCAGTGTAAGCCTATCCCCAATGCTAACAGAGCCTCCTGACAATGTTCCTGTAACTACTGTGCCTGCACCTTTTGGAGAGAAAATCCTGTCTACAGCAAGTCGGGGTTTGCCTGCGTCTACCTGCAGTGGGTAAGATCGGAGTGTTTCCGTTATTGTTTTTTTGAGATCTTCAATTCCGTCACCAGTGATGGACGAAACTGGGACAATGGGGGCAGTGGCGATAGAGGTGTTTTGGAGTTCATCCCGTAGCACCTCGATCGTAAAATCGATGTCCTCGCAAAGATCGGCTTTTGTGAGGGCGATGACGACGTTGTCAATGCCGAGGTAGCTGAGTATGTGGAGGTGTTCTTCTGACTGTGGCATCCATCCATCATCGGCTGCTATGATGAATAATGCCATGTCGAGAGCGCCAACACCTGCAACCATGTTGTTAACGAAGTCTGCATGCCCAGGAACGTCAACGATACCGATTTCGTAATTCTTCTCATCATCTTCTAGAGGTAAATGTGCAAAGCCGAGCTCAATTGTCACACCACGAGCCTTTTCCTCGGGGAGTCTGTCAGGATCAGATCCAGTAAGGGCACGCACAAGAGATGATTTTCCGTGATCAATATGGCCTGCAGTGCCGAGGACGAGATGATGGCTCATGACCGAACAATCGTGGAGAATGGGGTGTAGGGCAAGCAATCATCTATCGTATGGCTTTATATCTTACCGGCCAGATCTGGAAATGAGTAATTTCAGATGATTTACTGCTAGTTTTTAGTAGAATCGGAGTAATATTGACCTCGAAGTTAATTACCAGCTCGCGATAAATTACATGTTCAGATTTACCATATCGATAGCGACTACCATCTCCATGGCTTTGCCTTGTGCTACCGGCGATGAAATTTCCTTCAACGAGCACATCCGCCCCATATTAAATTCGAAGTGCACGAAGTGCCATGGTGGTGCAGTTTCAGAGGGTGACTACCTGCTGGTGAGTCGTGAGCAAGCGTTGAGTAAGGGGAAGTCGGGAAAAGCTGGAATCATTCCTGGTAAACCTCACGAGTCTGAAATTTATCGGAGAATCATAACGGATGACTTGGATGAAAAGATGCCGCGTCAGATTGGCTCGCACAAAGAAGAACCCCTCACAGATGAGCAGGCAGAGCTTATTCGCAAATGGATTGAGCAGGGTGCTAAGTGGGAGCAGCACTGGGCGTATATTGCACCTGAAAATCCAGCTGTGCCAGAGCTCAAAAAATCTGCTTGGGTTAGGCAGCCTATGGATCAATTCGTGCTGTCAAAACTTGAGAGGGGAAACTTGTCTCCAGCACCCGAAGCCGATCGTGTACAATGGCTACGCCGTGTATCGCTTGATCTAACTGGTCTGCCACCGACTCTAGATGAGCTGGAATCATTTCAGAAAAACAAGCAGGCTAACAGCTATGAAAAGGAGGTGGAGCGGCTACTTGCATCCGCGCACTTTGGTGAGCGCTGGGCAGCAGTCTGGATGGATCTTGCTCGTTACGCAGACAGTAAAGGCTATGAAAAAGATCCTCACCGAAACATCTGGCCATACCGTGACTATCTGATCAATGCATTCAATAAAGATAAACCCTATGATTTGTTTTTGCGAGAGCAGCTCGCGGGTGATCTTTTCCCGAATCCTACCGCTGAGTCGATCGTGGCGTCTGCCTTTCACCGCAACACGCAAACGAATACAGAAGGGGGAACTGATGATGAAGAGTTTCGTATCATGTCCACCATCGATCGTATCAACACGACATGGACAGCGGCTCAAGGCCTAACATTCGGTTGTGTGCAATGTCACGCTCACCCATACGAGCCGATTCCGCACGCTGACTATTATCGTTTCATGTCATTCTTCAATTCCACGGAAGATGCTGACTTGGATAATGACTTACCTCATTTCAAAGTGCCCTCTGATGCATCTCAAAGCACACAAGTGGTATCGTTATATAGAAGCATACCTATGCTTCGAGCAGCAATTAATAAACCAGGTAAAGATAAGATGTTGGCTACCAGTTCATGGAAGCCTCTGCGATATACCGAGTTGAAATCTACGCATGGAAAACTCCACGCCTACCCGACGGGAGAAGTTCATACTTCAGGTACATTGGCAGTGTGGACAAGATTTGATCTGACGGCTAACGCGGATAATTTCACGGCAATAAAAATCACGATCATTCCTGAAAAAGATAATCCGGTTGAGCTGCCTGTGCGTGGTTCGGTTTTATCACAGTTAACATTGCAGAAGGTCAAGGCAGATGGCACCCATGAGGATGTTCCGGCATCCTATGTTTTTGCTGATAGTTTAGTGGGGTCTCACGATCCTTTGGGTAGTATTGAGAAGGGTAACACTGGTTTCGGTGCATACCCTAAGCTGTTCCGGCCTCGTGCAGCTGTCGTCGTTCTTCGGAAGCCGGTGGTGTTTGCGGAAAATGAAAAACTGCACATCTCCATCAAGCATGCAGCCAGTACGACGGGTGTCCAGGCGTGTACGCTGCGGAGGTTTAAAATCGAAACGGATAACGATTTGGCATGGATCGAATTAATCAATGGAGAGTCACACAAGCAGGCAGTCGCCAAACACAAAAAAGCTCAGAGTGATTATAGTGTTATTAAAGGAACGGCTATTCCTGTGATGCAGGAGCGCCCGCAGGAATCTGCTCGCGAAACGCGCTTATTCATTGGGGGGCTATGGTTAAACAAGGGGGAAGTACACACTCAGGGTGTTCCAGCATTATTGAATGGTTACCAGAAAAAAGTCGAAAACCGGCTGCAAATGGCGGAATGGATTAGTTCACCGAAAAGCCCACTTACGGCACGTGTAATGGCAAACCGTGTGTTTGCTGAGCTTTTTGGGCGGGGAATCGTTGAGACATTAGGTGATTTTGGCACCACTGGCACGCCCCCCACCAATCAACAACTACTGGACCACCTCGGTGTGGCATTTCATTCAAAACACCAATGGTCGTTGAAATCATTGCTGCGCGAAATGGTGCTAAGTGCGACCTACCGCCAAGATCACAAGGCAAGTGCTGAGCTGGCGAAGATGGACCCACTGAACCATTTGCTTGCTCGTGGTCCGAGGAATCGACTTACGTCTGAAATGGTTAGAGATAGCGCCCTTCTTGCATCTGGCTTGCTCACGCGAACGATTGGAGGGAAATCTGTTATGCCTCCACAGCCTGATGGCATATGGCAGACGGTATATAGTGGAGGCAAGTGGAAGACCGCCACTGGGACGGAGAGATACCGTCGTGCTGTCTACACATACTGGAAGCGCACCAGCCCGTATCCTTCGATGATTACTTTTGATACCCCGTCACGTGAGCTGTGCAGTGCTCAACGAATTTCTACCAACACGCCGCTGCATGCCTTAATCACCCTCAATGATCCTGTTTATCTTGAATGCTCTCAGGCTCTTGCTAAGCGAATGCAGATCGAGCGTGGTGGTGATCTTAATGCACAAATTGAGTATGGCTACCGGTTAGCTACTCAGCAACATGCAGACGAGAAAATCACTGCTGTTCTGTCTGATCTTTATCAGAAGCTTTTGCAAGATTATCAAAAAGATCCCGATCTAGCGAAAACTATCGGGGATTCTCCCAGCGACGCAGCCATGACTGTAGTAGCCAATACGATTCTTAACCTTGATAACGCTCTGACCAAATGAATGTATTCGAACAGCTTCAGCACGACTATCTCCAAGATCAGTCCCGTAGGCAGTTTCTCTCAAAATGTGTCGCCGGTGTCGGCTCGGCATGGCTGACATCAACAGCCGGGCGTGCCATAGCGGCTGGGGGAGGACATGATGTGGTTGACCAGATTTCCCATATTGCACCCAAGGCAAAGCGTGTGATTTTTCTTCATATGGCAGGGGCACCTTCCCAGCTTGAGCTCTTCGATTACAAACCAGAACTTAAAAAACTTAATGGCCAGCCAACGCCTCAGGAATATCTTGAGGGGCAGCGATTTGCTTTTATCCAAGGAGTCCCCAAGCTACTGGATAGCGTCTATCCATTTCATCAAGCAGGGGAATCGGGGCAGTGGATATCAGATAGGTTACCACAATTCGAGAAGTGTATTGATGACGTCTGCTTGATCAAGTCGATGCATACCAACCAGTTCAACCACGCGCCTGCGCAGTTGCTGTTGCACACCGGCAATGCTAATCTAGGGAATCCATCGATTGGATCATGGGTAACCTACGGGCTTGGTAGTGAGAATGATAATCTGCCCGGATACATCTCTTTAGTTTCCGGCGGCAAGACACCATCAGCTGGGAAATCCGTCTGGGGTTCAGGGTTTCTTCCCTCTGTCTATCAGGGAGTTCAGTGCCGATCAAAAGGTGATCCGGTACTCTATCTTTCCAACCCCAAGGGTGTGTCGAAAGATATGCGCCGCGCGGCAATTGATGCGATCACGGATATTAACCGACAGGCACACGAGCAAACGCACGACCCCGAGACTCTCACCCGAATTTCCCAGTATGAGATGGCATTCAGGATGCAGATTCACGCCAACGAGGCTTTCGACCTGAAAGACGAACCGAAACATGTGCATGATCTCTATGGCACCCAGCCAGGTAAGGAATCATTTGCTAACAATTGCCTGCTCGCACGCCGCCTAGCCGAGCGCGGAGTGCGCTACATTCAACTCTTTGACTGGGGTTGGGACTCGCACGGCACAGGCAAGCAAACAGCCATTAACTTAGGGTTTAGTGATAAGTGCAAGCAGATCGATCGACCGATGTATGCGTTGCTGACCGATCTGAAACAGCGTGGTCTGTTAGATGATACGCTTGTCGTCTGGGGTGGTGAGTTCGGTCGCACCTCAATGCGTGAAAACCGCGGTGGTAACGAAATGAAATTCATTGGCCGCGACCATAACCCCGGTGCGTTCACTATGTGGATGGCGGGAGCCGGTGTGAAACCCGGATTCAGCTACGGCGAAACCGATGCCATAGGCTATAAGGCCGCCAAAAACAAGGTGTCCACCCAAGATCTGCAGACAACAATCTTACATTTGTTAGGTCTCAAGCACAACAAGCTGACCTACCCGTTCCAAGGGCTTGATCAAACGCTCCCTGGAGTTACTGAACCGTCTCGCGTTGTGAAGGAGATACTCACTTAATATGATATGTGGGGCATGGTTGCCTTGGCTGCTCATTGGTGTTCTATCACATTGGAATTATGAAAAATATCTACCCTGAGTAACAAATTTTACGATGACGAAAACTCTGTCTCATTTTTTTCTCCTCATATCTGTCGCGTGTGTTTTTGCCGTTAGTGTCAACGCCCGCACCTGGACCAGCGCGAATGGAGCGAAGACTTTCCAGGGTGAGTTGAAGTCCTACGATGTCGCGAGCGGAAAAGTCACTGTGACTAAGCCTAACGGTAGGCACATGACCTTCAAGCAGGACAAGCTCTCGGCTGACGATGTCACATGGCTTAAGGAGAACGGTGGTAGTGAGTCGGGTGCCAGTCAGCCGAGCAAGATCGACGAAATCAAATCCTACTGCTTGGATTTCAACTGGGGAGGACGTAGGAGATTTGCCAAACCCGGCTCCTGGAGCAATGCCGACCCTGCCGAGCACGTGGCGTGGTATAAGGCGATGGGCGTTAATGTGATTCAGACCTTTGCCGTCTCTTGCAACGGCTACGCCTGGTATAAGAATGGCGTTGTTCCTGAACAACCAGGCTTGAAACACGACTTCCTTCCCGAGATGGTGAAACTCGGCCACAAGGAAGGCATGCTGGTGATGGGTTACTTCTGCATCTCAGCCAACCCGAAGTGGGCCAAGGATCATCCCGAGCTGAGTTACGGAGCACCGGCCACCTATCACATCCCCTACACCGATGAGTATCTCGCCTATCTGACCGCTTCCATCAGCGATGCAGTAAAAAAAACCGGTATCGATGGCTTCATGATCGACTGGCTCTGGCAACCGAAACGGCAGTCGACCAAGGGCAAGTGGCTAGACTGCGAAAAGAAACTCTATCAGCAACTGATGGACGAGCCGTTCCCGGGTGAGGGCAAACTCACGCCGAAGCAGGACCTCGCATACAGCCGCAAGGCAATCGACCGTTGTTGGAAGGCGATCCGCAAGGCAGCCAAGGACGCTAATCCGAAATGCATCGTCTGGGTGACCACCAATCACATGAACCATCCACATGTTCTCAACTCAGACATGTACAAGGAAGTTGACTGGTTGATGAATGAGTCCGGCGACATGAAACGAATCCACGCGGTGAAGTCAATGGTCGGAAAAAACACCCGACTAATCACCTGCCTAGCCCACTGGAACGGGCAGGATGCCACCAAGGTTGTCCCGGATGCCATCAAAGCCGGCGTCGGACTTTACGGCTTTGCCAAACCGCGCACCGCCGATACCGGTATCGTGCCTCTGAAAAAAATCTTGACCCGCCCTGTGAGTAGCTTGCGAGGTGACGACCGCAATATCGCTGTGCTCGCCCGCGCCTACCACGGCGTCTCTGCCGAGGCTGAGAGAAATGACAATGGTAAGTTCGTCGAGTCGAGTAAGTAGCAACGGACGAAGGATCAAAAACCAAACCATGGATAGACGACAATTTATCAAGCACTCGGGAGTGGCTGCGACAGCGATTCTTGGAGGAAGTATGGGAACCGCTCACACGGCTCCGGAGGGCGGGAAAACAGACTCTAACGGAGCGAAAAATAGCGGCAAAAGCGTCATCGTGGCGGGTGGAGGTATCGCCGGATTGTCCGCAGCCTACGAGTTGATGAAGCAGGGTCACGATGTCACTGTGCTAGAGGCATCCGGACGAGCAGGCGGGCATGTTAGAACGATGCATGATCCGCTGCCCGACGGCCTCTATGCCGATCTAGGTGCCGAACAATGCACCAAGCCGGGCTACGAAATCTACCGCGGCTACGCCAAGGAGTTCGGTCTGGAGCTTCTTCCTTACCCGAGACGCACCAACCTACTGACCTACATTCAAAACAAGCCTTACACCAACGAAATGCTCCGCGACCGAAAGGTGCTGAGCGGGTTCGGTTATAGCAAGCGGGAAGTTGCCTATATGTCTGAGCACGGCATGAAGGAATTACCGGGCCTGTTTTACAAACCTTACCTCGATAACTTCGAAGACGAATACCAACCGCTAGGAGTGGGACTTGACGGTCTCGATCAGATCGGGGTTGGGGACTTGCTGAAACGCGAAAAAGCGTCTGCGCGTGCTCTCCGTGATTTCGGCAGTGGTAGAGCATCGGCGCTCCAGAGCCTGTGGACTGCAGCAATTCTGAAACATCGCAAGGTGCCATTGTTTCCCACCGAAGTCTTCCGCATCAAGGGCGGCAACCAACGGATGATCGACGCTCTGGCGAAACGGCTCGGCAACCGCATCCGACTAGGCTCACCGGTGACAAAAATCGAACACAGCGACACCGGTGTGAATATCCACTTCGAGGAATTTAGTAAGGATCAGTCGTTGGCTGCCGACTACCTGGTCAATGCCATTCCGACACCGCTGCTGTCGCGCGTAAAAATCACGCCTGAGTTATCCGAGGAGAAGTCTTGGGTTCTTAAAAACATGAGCTACGATTTCCAATCGCGGGTGGTGTTCCAGACTCGCACACCATTCTGGAAACGTGAAGGGCACAGCCCAAACATGGGTTGCAAGCGCAGCCACCTGCACATGGTTTGGGAAATGGCGGAAGAGGTGGAAGGCGACCGCGGCATCCTCATCGGCGCTGCCAGCGCGGGTACCACCGCCGACCAGGCACTCGCTGTCTATCGCCAGCGCTACCCCGGTAAGAACATCGAGATCGAAAAGACGATGGTGCACACTTGGGCAAAGAGCAAGTGGACTCCTTATTGCGAACGTCAGGTGTTCGGACTGAACCGACTGAAAAAATTCTGGCCGGAGGTCATCCGCCCGCATGGACGTATTCATTTCTGCGGTGCCTATGCCGATAACTTGAGCTGGGGCCAAGAAGCCGCAACCCGTTCCGCCAACCGGGTGGCACGGGAGATCGACGAAGCCTCGTAGGGCCTGGATTGACCGATGCACGAGTCATCACATTACGGTTCTGACATGACTGCTAGGAATTTGCTTTTTGGGGAAGGTGATCGTGAGCCTCATGCGAGGAGGATATAGGGGGGTGACAAGATTAAATTACAAGATTTATCACCTGACCCCTTTTTTCCTTCGGGAGATCAGCCAGTGCGCTGCGTTCAAGCCCCAGCTCTTTCAAACCCGTGCGCACGATGGTTTCTGCCACTTGCTCGTCATAAGCTTTGAGTTCTCCACTGGTGTATCGCCTTTGGGTTTTTCTTTCCAGATTGGCTTTTCCTGTTTCCAGACGGGCCAGTAGTTTTTCCCGAAACTCCTGCGCCCCAAAATACCAGCCTCGTTTCAAGGTGGATTGCAGGCT
>JABHEX010000297.1 GCA_018676385.1 Akkermansiaceae bacterium | reverse complement strand
CGAAGATCGCTTGTCGAGCAGCTTCTTTAGTTTCAAAGATTCCGGACGAAGGAAAGCATTCGGTTTTGAGGGTCGACCAGAAACTCTCCATGGCCAGCATTGTCATAGCAATTCCCTGTGGCACTCATTGAGATTTTCAAGCCGTAATCCTGAAGCTTTTGAGCGTATTCTCGACTGGTATATTGGCAGCCTCGATCACTGTGCAGGATGGCCCCTGAGATTCCAGGATTGTTTTTGAAGGCGTTTTCTAAAGCGGCTGTGACGAGGTGAGTAGGCATGCCTTCTTTGATTTTATATCCTTTGATAACACGGGTTTTGAGATCCATGAAAAATGGCATACCATTCTGCAAGGTAATGGATACAGTCAAGATAGTTGCCGTTACACCGGCCACGCCAGTAGCTTCATGGCAAAACAAATGAAATTTCTACCACAGGGGATTTAATCAAGGAGTTCAGAATAGCACTGCTGTGCCATTGTATTTGAGAGTAATGAGATGTCTGGGCTAGAGCCTGCCTTGAGCACGTCCACCATCATTTCGGAACAATCTTTTTGGTTTAACGAGCGAATCGCCTTTTTGATGCTGGGTAGGTTATGTGATCCTACTGATAGTTCGTCGATACCCATGCCAACAAGAAGAGGTATCATTGAGAGGTCAGCTGCCATTTCTCCGCAGACGCCTGTCCATATACCGGCATCCTTGGCTGCGTTTACTGTAATGTTCATGAGGCGCATGACAGCAGGATGGGTGGGTTTATAGAGATGAGCAACGTAGGGGTTTACTCGATCAACTGCGACGGTGTATTGGATCAGGTCATTCGTTCCTATGGAGAGAAAGTCAACCTCGTTGGCGATCTCTCGTGCCATCATTGCTGCAGAGGGAATTTCGATCATTACACCCACTTCGATGTTGGCATCAAATGGTATACCGTCTTTATCAAGTTCATCCATGGCGATCTTGAGCACCTCTTTGGCTTCTAGTGTCTCGCGCAGGCCTGAGACCATTGGGAACATCACGCCAAGTTTGCCGTGTGCGCTTGCTCTGAGAATAGCTTTGAGTTGTTCCTTAAATAGCGCCTTGCGGGTGAGGGAAACGCGAATGCCTCGCCAGCCGAGAAATGGGTTAGGCTCAGTGTGCGATAGTGGTTCGGCAGGTATCTTGTCGCCACCTGCATCGAGTGTCCGGATAATTGCCTGTTTTGGTTTAACGCCTTTTGCTAATTCAGTATAGACTTCTGCTTGTTGTATCTCGTCAGGCATTTCCCCGCCGCCCAATAAATAAAATTCAGTACGGAAGAGTCCAACACCATTTGCTCCAGATTGATGTACGAGCGGAAGTTCGTTTATGAACTCAATATTTGCGGATAGTGTAATTTCATGACCATCAAGTGTTGTGGTTTTTTCTTCTCTTAGTTCGTCGAGTTTCGCCCGAGCTTGTCTCTTTCGAGTTACTCTATCTTTGTATGTCTGGACCGTTTCTGGCGTGGGATTTAGTATGAGCCTGCCAGTATAGCCATCGAGGATGCAGTCAGCGAGGGTCTTAATATCGATTACTGCTCGCTCCAGACCAACGATTGCGGGGATACCCATCGATCGCGCCAGAATTGCCGTATGTGAGTTAACACTACCCTGTTCGGTGGCAAACCCCTGAACATGGTGTCTGTCAATTGACGCGGTATCGCTTGGGGAAAGATCGTATGCGACCAGGACGTGTTTATGATCTGGGTGGTCATCAAGGTTATGATGCTCGTCAGTTTGAAAATTTCTCAAGACTCGTTGGCAGACGTCATCAATGTCTGCTGCGCGCTCTTTGAGGTATGGGTCATTGATGCGGCGCATTGCTTCCAGAAAGGTCTGCATCACGGCATAGAATGCATACTCTGCATTCTGCAATCGCTCGTTAATTGCTTTTTTCACCCGAGTTAACAGGGTGGTGTCCTGAAGCACCATGAGGTGTGCATCAAATATCTTGCTCTCTTCTTCACCCGTCAGCTTTTCTATGTGGCTACGTAGCCCGTCGAGCTGATGTTTGGTCTGGGTCAGCGCCTGTTCAAAACGTTCTTGCTCGTTGGGGATTTGGGCGGGTGCGATTTCATACACGTCAGGCGCAGCAAATCCGCGGGCAACGACATGCACTGGACCAAAGGCAATACCCGGTGAGCCTGGGGTGCCTTGGATGACGGTTTCGTGTCCTTGCGTGTGCATGTGCGGTGATTCTGCACAGAACAAACGTCCGGGTCAAAGCCGAATCTGTTCATCTAAGGTATCGCTATTCCTCAAAATTTTTCTCTATGAGCGAACCTATGGCATCGAGGTCTAATTCGGCATCGTCGCCATCAGTCGTGACAATGAGCACGGATCCATTACCTGCAGCGAGCATCATTAATCCCATAATCGACTTTCCGTCAGCTTGCTCGTCATCCTTTTCTACTTGAATATCACAAGAGAATTTACTCGCAGTCTTGACGAACTGTGCTGCAGGACGGGCGTGAATACCAAGTTTATTGGTGACGGTGAATTCGCGTGTGGGCATAAGTATGAGGGATGCGGTTGCTAATCGTTGATGACGATTCTAATAAAAGCTGAGTAATGGGGGAAGAGATTTTTTTCTTTTTATAGGTTGTGTGTCGGTTGGTCAGATTTCCCTGTCGGTCGATTCTGATGACATCTTGTCGAGTAATCGCTGGTTAAACTCTGCGGCCATATCATAGCCGACGCTACGTAGTTGATGCTCGAGGCATGTAATTGCTACCAATCGTGTTGTGTCCCGTCCCGGAGCTACGGGGATTTCTACCAGAGTCACCTCATGATCTAGGATGCGGTAGGTTTTGCGATTTACGCCAAGACGATCAACATTGTTTAAATCTGAATGTGGCTTGAGTTTGATGACTAAGTCGAGCCGCTTGCGCGGGCGTATACTGCCAAGTCCAAAAACATTCGCTACGTTGATGATGCCGACGCCACGCATCTCGATGAAACCTCGGGAAAAGTCTTTGGTGCTTGCCTCTAATTCTCCGCCAACTTGGCGCAAAATCACCATGTCGTCGGCGACAAGCGCCCCTCCGCGTTCAAGTAATCCAATGGCAATTTCGCTTTTGCCGGCTCCGCTTTCACCCATGATTAGGACACCTACACCACGAAAGTCGACCATGCATCCATGACGGGTAGTGCTGGGGGCAAATTCGTTTTCGAGTTGCAATGTTGCGGCATTTACAAATTTCATGGTCACCATCGGAGTGCTAAAAACTGCAATGCCAAGTTGGTGTGCCACTTCCAGAAGCCCGTGTGGTAATTCCTTGCCGCGTGATGTAACGATGCAAGGAATATCACGTTCACAGATTTCTTTAAAGCGCTCGACGCGTTCATCTTCGCTTAGCTTGCGGAGGTATGATTGTTCGGAATTCCCTAATACTTGAATTCGTTTGAACGCAAAATATGTCAGGAAGCCAGCCAGCGCGAGACCGGGATGGTTTACTGTGGGTTCTAAAATTCTACGATCAAATCCGACAGCGCTGCCTTGAAGTTTGAGTTTAAGGAACTTTCCGTGCCGTTCGTAGAACTCACCCACAGTGAGGTGTGATATGCGCTTGCGCTTGTGTTTGATCTTTTTTTTCGGCATGGCGAAGTAGAAATTAGCTCAAAAGCTCGGCAAATGCACGTCTTGAAATACGAGTAAGTTGATTGCTCAAGTCGCAGGGGTGACTCGCTGGAGGAGCAGTGCGAGAAGGAAGAGAGTGATGCAGACACAGGCAACTGATGGAGAAAATGGGGCAACTATTGTTGCGTCAATGAGACAAAACCCAGCCAAAGCTCGGGAAACAAAAGCAGGTTTTGAGGAGTTTAGTCTCTTGAGTGCTAAAAATATCCATATTGTCGTTATTGCTAGGGTTATATAAAAACAAGCAGCATTGGCGGGAAGGTGGCTGTGGAGATAGGCGCTCTGCATGAATGACCATTGATGATCGGCTTTTTGATGATTGAAGATCAGTGGAGTAGTTATGAAGCTCACAAAGGGCAGGGAGAGCATACATGCCCCAAGAAGTTTTCGGTGAGAAAAGCGACCGGGTTGTGATTCGGTTGATGCAACCCAGCTGAGTAACAATGTGTAAAATCCTATCAATGCAGGGTAGATTAGCATCCAGTGTGTAACCCATGATAGGTGGAGTCCAAGAGGTTCGTTGTTAAGTGGGCGCGCGAAATATGTTTTTTGAGTTACTGCGATACCCAAAAAAACTAACAGGAACCGGCATGATGCCATCATGATTAACGCTGCTTTTCTGTTTCTCTTATGATAGTAGGCATACGTAATCACAACAGTAATTAACAATACACCTATCAACATTTCATGTAATTGAATGGCGTGTAATGTATTTTGATTAGATAGAAGAGTGATGATTTCCTTCAGTGACGGGTCATTATCGAGAGACCAACTGATGAAATTAGCAGCAAGTGTAGATACAAATAGTAGAAAGATAGCGATGGTGAGTAGCAAAAAAGATGTGAGCTTCACCCCTCCGGCTGAGAGAATACCACTGGGGATTGGACGTGCAGGGCGGTTGATGCGGTCAAAATTATGGTCTTGAGCATCACCAAGCATGCAGCCACCTACATAGATCAAAGAGCATGCAACTAAGATGATTAGTAATAGTAGATGGCCAGTAGAGTGATCTTGAAGTGTCTGAAATTCATGAACGCATGAACTAGCAATCCAGAACCCAACCAAGACATTACTCCAAACCGTCGGCAAGTTAGCGATCCGGCCAGTGCCTAAAAGTGCGCAGAATTTTTTGCCGAAGGTGATTTTTTCCATCCGGGTGATTGTTTGTTAGAAGCGAACTTCGAACCACACGCCGCTGAAAGCCTTGTCGCTACCAGGGTCACTGCTATCAAGGAGTGCTGATCCTCCAAGGTAGGGGGTGATCGATACGGAATCGGAAATGTGATATGTGAGGGAAATCCTTCCGTAAATATCGTTAAGGCCGCTGCGGCCATAGTAATCGGAGACATGGCTGACACCAGACATCACAGTCATAAATGCATTATCTGAGAGTATTCTGCTCCACTCCACCTCAAGGTTGCTATACCACCCATCAGCGCCTGTATCATAATATGCGCCTACGGTGCTGTTTAAGTCATGGCTGAAATGCCAAGTGGTAAATACACCGAGATCAACACCATCATTAAACGCAACCGACAAGGGTGGTTTTGCATTACTAAAACTACGGTATGTGGCACTCAATCCGAGAGTGAGCTGGTCAGTTTTTTCATATCGCAATTGAGTGAAAAATGCGGCTTCATGGTAACCACTACTTCCTGATTCTTGCGCATACCATGCACCTAGGTTGAGAAGAGTGTAATCGTTAAGAGCGATTTGCCCCTCAATTTGAAAATCCAGTGTGTTTTCGGCAAGTTCGAAGCCACGGTAAACATAATCACTTCTGTAGCCGGTTACAGCCTCAATCCCGATTTGGGTTTTCTGATCTTCATGCCCCTCGTGGCCGAAAATTGGAGTTGATAGGCAAGCGGAAATGATAGCGAGCGGAAGGATAATCTTCATAGAGAGAATGACAGACTATTAGATTTCGTAACT
>JABHEX010000296.1 GCA_018676385.1 Akkermansiaceae bacterium | reverse complement strand
CTCACACCAAGGGCAAAGGATGTGTCCAGCGTTGCAGCATCATATATTGTTCAGGTCGTTGTCGACACTCCTTGGCAAGTTGAGATTCCCGGCGACGCCACTTGGGTGACCACCGACGTGGCCGAAGGCACTGGCAATGGGCAAGTTACAATTACCGTTGAGGAAAATGCTACTGGACGAGATAGAGAGGCAGAGGTTCGCATCGCTGGTCTTGTTCACAAAGTTGAGCAAGAGGGTAGGTAACTAAGCTGTTTGATATAAAATTTCTCAAGCCAACGCTGCATTTGTCTTTTCAAATGCAGCGTTTTTATTGAGGTGATTGCTGACTTTCGTGAGCACAATATGGTTGCCACGTTTGGTGATGTGATTTATTCAAACATTCTCTATTCCCACATATGCCATGATCGATCAAACCAAGAGTCTCAGAGAGTTTATTCAATCCATATCGGATATAGACGCTGTAGCTACTTGCGCTGTTGATACTGAGGCCGATTCTTTGCATCGCTACAGCGAGAGTCTATGCCTTATTCAGTTCAGTGATGGGAACGATCACGTGCTAATTGATCCCCTCGCAATTGATGATATGTCAGCGCTTTCGGAATACCTTGCGAAGGCAACCTGCTGGATGCATGGAGCGGATTATGACATGCACATGCTTAAGCAGCACCTCGGGGTGATTCCTCCTACGGTCTTTGATACTCAAATTGGCGCAAGGCTGCTTGGCGTAAGGAAGTTTGGTTATGGGAATCTTGTGGAGCATTACATGGATGTTTTCATAGAAAAGACTTCTCAAAAAGCAGATTGGGCAAAACGTCCGCTCACTCCAGTGATGGAGGATTATGCTTTGAATGATGTGATCTACCTCCTCCCCATGGCCGAAATTATTGTCAAGCAGCTCAAAGATAAGGGCAGGTATGACTGGTTTCTTGAAAGTTGTGAAGCAGCCCGGCATAAGGCATTCGAGAAAAAAATAGGTAAAGAGGATCCGTGGCGTATCAAAGGTAGCGGTAAGCTCCACCCGGAAGGGCTCACTTTCTTGAGGGAGCTGTGGTATTGGCGGGATGCCCAGGCTGCTGCGTGGGATCGACCGTCTTTCATGGTTTGCGGCAACCGGCAACTAATTGAATGGTCGCAAGGTTTGGTTGTCGGTAATAAACCGCAACTACCACAGCATTATCGTAGTAGTAGGATTAAGCATTTTGAGCAGGCGGTGGAAAAAGCTTGTGCCGTTCAAGAGGCAGATATGCCCCAGCGAATTCGTGGTATTCGGCGCCGTAAAGATCCAGCATTCGAATCCAAGTTAGACGACCTCATTTCCAAAAGAAATAAAATCGCGGAGGAACTCGATATCGAGGGCTCACTCATTGCCCCCAGAACACCGCTTGAGGCAATAGCTGGTGGTCATGAAGGTGCGGAGGATCAACTCCTCAACTGGCAGAGGAAACTGCTCAATATTTAAGTCAGAACAACATGGGTTTTAAAAATTCCCATGGCGATACTCGGTGTTTTCTACCGTACAGCCGTCTCCCGAATGGCTCTCATGATGAGGCCTTGTTCAATGTGTTTTCTGACTTCAAAAGAAAAGGGCTAAATAATCTTCAAAAAAAGCGAAAGAAACTTGTCTCCAGGGTTATAATTTAGGACATTAAATGCCTCTATGTCTGATACGTCACACGAGCCCGATCAAGAGCCTGAAATCGAAGCAGAAGCAGCCGAAACAAACGTCTCAGATGCCCAAGAATATGGTGCATCACAGATTGACAAACTCGAGGGGCTTGACGCTGTGCGTAAGCGCCCAGGAATGTATATCGGAGATCCAGATGTGCGAGGGTTACATCACTGTGTGTTCGAGGTTTTAGATAACTCAATTGATGAGCACCTCGCGGGTCATTGTAAGGTCATTAAAATTGGTCTGCACATCGATGGGTCCGCATCTATTGAAGACGACGGGCGAGGTATCCCCGTAGAAATGCACCCTAAGTTTGGCATACCAGCGGTGGAACTTGTACTTACCAGCTTGCATGCTGGTGGTAAGTTCGGTCAAGGTGCTTACAAATATTCAGGTGGTTTACATGGTGTTGGTGCTAAATGTGTCAACGCATTGTCGGATTGGTTTAAGGCGGAAGTAAGCCGTGAAGGTAAAGTCCACGCGATTACATTCGAACGAGGTAAGACCACTAAGCCGCTCGAAGTCGTCGGCGAGGTAGATGCCAAGCACACAGGGACCAAGATAACCTTCTTTCCTGATGCAACGATTTTCACGGATACGATCGAGTTTGAATTTGCGCGCTTATCCATGCGCTTACGAGAACTCGCATTCCTTAACCCCGGTTTGATCATTGAACTTGAGGATGAACGCCCAGAAAGCGCCCAAAAAGACCGCTTTTATTATGCTAAGGGAATTGAGGAATTCGTTTCTCAACTTGGGGAAAACAAAACCTTGGTGCATCCAGATCCGGTGATCATTAAGGGCAAGCGCAAGATTGAAGTCGATTATGATGGAAAGATTACCAAGGATGACGTCTTTACTGATGTTGTTTTCCAGTACAACGATAGCTATCAGGATAATATACTCTGCTTTGCCAACTCTATTCCTAATGCTGATGGAGGGACTCACTTGACAGGTTTTCGAGGTGCTTTGACCAGATCAATCAACCAATACGCGAAAGCAAATAAGATCCTCAAGGATAAAGACCCAGCCTTATCTGGTGACGATGTTCGTGAGGGAATCGTCTGTGTGTTGAGTGTAAAAATGCCTAATCCACGCTTTAGTTCGCAGACCAAGGATAAGTTAGTTAATGCCGAGATCGAGGGTGTGGTGAGTTCGATTGTTTACGAAGGGCTTCAGGATTATTTTGATGAAAATCCTAACCTCGCCAAAACAATCATCGATAAAGCTATTAACGCGGCGCGAGCTCGTGATGCCGCTCGAAAAGCCAGAGAGACAGTACGTAAATCTGTCATGTCGGGCGGTGGGCTCCCAGGTAAACTCGCTGATTGCTCAGAACGTGATCCTGCCAAATCAGAAATTTATATCGTGGAGGGTGATTCCGCTGGCGGTTCTGCAAAGTCAGGACGAAACCGAATCAATCAAGCAATTCTGCCTCTACGAGGTAAGGTAATTAACGTTGAAAAAGCACGGCTCCACAGGGCACTTCAGAACAAGGAAATTCAAGCCATGATCACTGCGATTGGTGCGGGAATTGGTGAAGGCGACCAAGAAGGCTCTTTTGATATTGAAAAAGTCCGTTATCACAAGGTAGTCATTATGACCGATGCTGATATTGACGGGGCTCATATCCGTACCCTCTTACTGACGTTTTTCTGTCGTCACATGTCTGAGCTCGTAAAGGCTGGATACCTCTATATTGCCCAACCACCACTCTACAAGGTGACACGAAAAAAACGTGAGGAATACATTGCAGATGATGATGCCCTCAATGAAATTCTTATTACCCTTGGATCAGAAGATGTACGTTTGCGTAAATACGGCAGCGATGATGAGGTGGATAGAGATCTACTCAAAAGTGTGCTAGATACGCTCGCGCAACTGACGCGTTTTACCGCAACACTGGAAGGCCACGGGGGGAATTTTCAAGACTTACTCGCCGAAGGAATAAACGGGCACCTGCCAGAATACATGGTGCGAATCCGTGTCGGTAACGAGGAAGAAACACGATACTTCGCTACCGAAAAGGAATTGCTTTCCTATGCTCACGAAAATCGTGATCTCCGGCTATTTGAAGAAGAGCTCACTGAAGAGGAGGATGCTGAGTTGAAAGAGAAGTATCAAGGTGTCCAGCGCCGAGCCGTCAAACGTGACCTGCATGAATCAACCGCTATTTCAAAGGTGCTTGCTCGGCTTAATGAGTTTGGTCTCAAGACCGAGCCGTTTTTTTCTGAGGATGAACCACTTTACGACCTGATTGAAGGTGACGGCAAAGATGCCGAAGCGCTGCCTGTGTTTAACCTCTTTGAGATTTTGGATAGGGTGCTTGAAATTGGCCGCCGCGGCATGCGTATTCAGCGATTCAAAGGATTGGGTGAAATGAATGCTAAAGAGCTATATGCCACCACCATGGATCCAGAAAAACGCCAATTCCTTCAAGTTCGCCTAGATGAAGAAAATGCCATCGAAGCTGACAAAATGTTTGATGTTCTCATGGGGGACATCGTTGAGCCCCGTAAACGCTTCATCGAAGATAATGCGCTAAATGTGCAGAACCTCGACGTCTAACTGAAGTCGCCCATTATTTAAGCCAAAATTCAGCCATCAAATTTTACTATGTCTAACGATTCAATTAAGCCGATCAACGTTGCGGACGAAATGTCTAAGTCTTTCTTAGATTATTCAATGTCGGTCATTATTTCCCGTGCCCTGCCTGATGCGCGAGACGGTTTGAAGCCATCACAGCGCCGTATTCTCTATGCAATGCATAACGATCTCTCGCTGAGCCCGAGCAAGCCGCACCTGAAGAGTGCTCGTATTGTCGGTGACACGATGGGTAAGTACCACCCGCATGGTGATAGCGCGATTTATACGACACTCGTCAACATGGCGCAGCCGTGGACGATGCGTGAAATACTTATTGATGGTCAAGGTAACTTCGGTTCGGTTGAAGGTGATGCCGCTGCTGCCATGCGATATACTGAGGCACGCCTGACCCACATGGG
>JABHEX010000295.1 GCA_018676385.1 Akkermansiaceae bacterium | reverse complement strand
TTTTACAAGCCTGTCTGTGGCATTGCTTATTCTAACGGCTGCGGCCATACCGTGTATGCCATGGATTATGGGTGTGGTTGTACCGGGTTTTAAGGCCAAGGTAGAAATGGCGCCTGTGGTGGATCAATATGAAAGCTTCGATGTTGAGATCAATGGTGCGAGTGATATCTATTTTACGAAGCCCGATGTTGGTTCCGTCTCAATTGTGAGGCTGCGATTTATTGAAGCTAAAGAGCGTCAATTTACTTTCTCAAATGCATTGAGATTTTGGCAAACAGGAAATCGTGGGGATGCGGTTCCGCTCAGTGCAGTGATCCAAGATTTTGATAAGCAGGAGCAGGAGAAAGCAATCCATGGGAGTGATGTACCCCAACGCATGTTGAAGGGTGTTAGTGAAGGGTCTAAGGTGGATGAGCTGTTGTTGTTTGATAAAGAGCAGCTGCATATAAGACTTCCTGATAGCCATAATTATGGATGGCTGGAAGGAGAGGTGACAACTCGCAATACATTCGCGCCTGAGCAATCACTAAAAATTTACTGCAATGACCCCAAGACATTTGAGCTCACTGTCACACTCTCCCAAATCACCTTCTGCTACTTGTTGTTTATGGCACTTGTTGCGCATTTGAGCGGTGTGCTCAATACCTTTAAAATATTTGGCATTCCGGCGGCTGCACCGATATTACTGAACGTTGTTTTCTTGCTTGGCCTTGCTGTGTTTGTTCATTGGATGGACTCGGGTGCACCTGCCCATGTTTTGGCATGGTGTGTCGCGATTGCAGGAGTATTACAATTTATCATGCTCTATGGTGCTTGTCGCAAAAATGGCTACCACGTAAGATTTCAAAAGCCTGTAATAGATGGGTCAATTAAGAAACTCATTTTACTCATGGGTCCCGGTGTACTGGCCGCAGGTATTCAACAGATTAACTTGCTGGTAGGTGGCATCATTGCCTCGTTCAAGCAGGGTGCTATCTCTTGGTTGTATTATTCAGATCGGGTTTACCAGCTTCCTCTGGGGATGATAGGGATCGCTTTGGGTGTAGTTCTTTTGCCTGAGGTGACTCGTCTTGTTAGGCGTGATGATCATCAGGGTGCTTCTAACAGTATGGTGCGGGGCATGGAGCTGGGGTTGCTCATTACGCTTCCCGCGGCTGTGGCGATGTTGATTATTCCTGAAGCTATCATCACTGTGCTTTTTCAGCGAGGAGAGTTTACTGCTGACGATGCCTATCAGACTGGCATGGCTTTGCGCGGTTTTGCCTTAGGTCTTCCGGGCTATGTGCTTATCAAGGTGCTTCAGCCTGGTTATTTTGCCCGTGAGAACACGCGAGCTCCAATGATGATGGCTGGTGTTACTGTGTTAGTGAATATTCTTGTTAGCTTACTTCTTTTCAAGCCGCTAGGGCATGTTGGTATTGCGATTGCGACATCCATAGCTGCTTGGGTGAATGTTTTCCTGTTGGCGAGAGGGTTGAGAGGATTGGTTCATCCTAGAAGAGAGTTCTATGTTAAAACGTTACGGATCGTTGCAGCAAGTATTGTGATGGGTGTGTTGGTGTGGGCGGCTTATGCTAAACTGCTAGCTGCATGGTTTGATGCAGGCTTCTGGCAGCAATGTTTTGCTTTAGGATTGTTAGTAGGTCTCGGTATTTTGGTGTATGCAGCATCAGTTATATTATTTAAGGCGACTAGTATTGGTGAGCTGAAAGCAGGTTTTCGCAAAGGGTGATTCCGTAAGTGAGATTAAATCACACAAATAGATTTGCTTTTTTCGTGACAAATGACCGTTCATTTCGCGGTATAATAAGCATGATCATACACCGATTTTCCCATGTTCTTATGTCGAGCTTTGCTGCCGCGCTGGTAACAGTAACTGTTGCTGCTAAAGATGCCCAAAAGAAAAAATATGATACTCCTAAGCAACCATGGAGTGCCTACAAGGTGCATGATATGGACCGGCCTCATCCGAAAAAGGTGAAATCAAAAAAAGTGTTAACCACCCCGCCGCCAGCTGGTGCGGTTGTATTGTTTGACGGTAAAAATGCGGATGCATTTGATAGGGCTTGGCAGGTGAAGGACGGAATCTTGATAGCAACAAAACACCCGAAGCCAAAAACAAGAGGTGATGTGCGAACTAAGCAGTCATTTCGTGATTTAACCTTACATGTTGAGTGGAGGATTCCAGCTGGTAGGAAAATTGAGGGTCAGAAAGGTGGTAACAGCGGTATTTTCTTAATGGACCGCTATGAAATACAAGTGCAGGAGAGTCACACGAATGTGACTTATGCTGATGGCCAGGCTGCTGCTCTCTATGGTCAAGTGCCGCCATCAATCAACCCGTCTGCACCACAGGGTGAGTGGCAAAGCTACGACATTACATTTAAAGCGCCCGTCTACGGTGCAGATGGATTTGAGAAACCCGCCTATATCACAGTGATTCATAATGGAGTGAAAGTGCACGACAATCAAAAGATATACGGGCTGACAACTCACAGGAAAGTAGCCAAATATCCGCCTACACATCCCGACAAAGCCCCAATACGTTTGCAGTGGCATAATGATCCCATTGAGTTTCGTAATATATGGGTCAAGGAACTTTAATGACTCATAGGCCTGTAACGTAATCCTTAGACGGATTATATAAAATCGCCTTTTAGTGATCAGGCTTGCCGTCACCATCGTGATCGTGTGGAACACCGGTGCCTGGATGGTGTCCATGATCATGCAGGCAAACACAGGCATATTCTCTGTAGTTGCAATCAGAACAATCGGCGAGGTTAAGGTTTAACCTGGCACGGGCGGGAGCTGCGTCTGTATCGATGCTAACGGTGATGATGATGGGGACGTTGATGCCCTCGGAGAGCTTGTTGGAGGAAATCAGCGACATGCCGTCATCAGCTTTGCTAAAGCCTAGATTGGTTGGGTTAGATAAATCTCCGCTTATGATTATTACCTCTCTGGAGCCAACGGCGATGGGTTTGTTGTTGTCATCAAGAAAAGTGATGCGGACTAGGCGATCATCCGTGATGAATAATTCATTTTTGAAATTGGGCGCGGTCATGATTTTTCCGCCGTTAGGGCCGGCAACTCTCTTGTTGTGCTCGTGAGGGATGGGCGTTTTATTTAAAACAGTGCTGTGATCAGGATTGCTACTGCCAATGTGGTGTTGAGAGCCAGCGGCTTCTTTATCTTTGCATCCCAGAGTGAAGAGTATGAGTGATGTGAGTGAGCCAGCGAGTATCGGTTTCATTAACATGGTAAATATTTTCTAATATTTTGGTTGGGTGAGCATAGTATTTGAAGCTTAAAACCACAAATTATTCTTAGGTTCGGTGTTTTGTTGTGCGCCATCCGGTGTTCATCTCATCTATGAAAAAGTGCAGAGGGTTTTACGATTTATCGCCGATGAATCGGTCTTAACTGAGGTGATTTTATCACCATCGATAATAAATTTGATCGTTGCGGCACCTGACGTCATATGAAAAGAGTATGAAGTGGACTTGCCATGACGTCTGAATTGGTCATGATCTTACTTATCTGATCGTTGTATCAGCACCACACACACCGAATTATTCACTTCACAGAAAAAACATGACTGATGATATCACCGAAGTAGCCGAGTCAGAACTTGTCCCGAACGCGAAGACACTCTGGCTGAAAGCGCAGAGCGCCTATGAGATGAACAACTATACCTACGCTGTTAGTTTGTGCCATGCTGTGCTTAAAGAGGCGCCAGGTTTTCTCGGCGCGCGAAAATTGGCTCGAAAGAGCGCTGCGGCTGACATGGTTGGCAAGAAAAAGAAAAAGGGACTATTTGGCGGCAGTTCGCTGTCTTTGATGAAAATTCCATCAACTGGAAAAAAAGATCCTGAAGGTGCGATGATGGCTCTTGAAAAAGAATTAGTCAAAGACCCCTTTGATGCACAAGGGAACGACCTTCTGTTTGATTGTGCTCTGCGTTTAAACATGCTGGACACAGCTGCGTTCGCGCTGGAAACAGTTCGCAAAGGTGCACCTCAGAATACCAAGCTTCTACACAAGCTGGCTGAGCATTATCTCGCCCGTGACATGCCCCAAGAGGCTGCTGATGTATACAGCGATATTGTGAAGCAGGATTCGACGGATATCCATGCGGTGAAAGGTTCTAAAGATGCTACGGCTAGGGCTTCCATGAAAAAGCAGAAGTGGGAAGAGGCACAAAGCTTTCGTGATGTTTTGAAGAGTGGAGATGACTCTGCAGATGTTGAGTCAGCCAATCGTGCAGCAATGACTGCCGACCAGATGGAGGAAAAACTCGCTCAGCTCTCTGCTGAATATGAAAAAGATAATCAGAACCTTGCTCTGGTTAAACAGATTGGTCATCTCTATGAGCAGATGGAGAGCTGGCCAGATGCTTACTCATTTTATCAGTATGCCTTTGACTTAAGTGACAAAGATGTCGCTCTGCAGAATAAAGCGGCATACATGAAAGATAAAGCATCTGAATATGAACTTTCAGAGCTCAAGAGTGCTGCTGATGCAGATCCTGAAAATACTGAGATCAGAGAGCGTTATGAGCAGGTGCTCCAAGCGCGAACATCTGAGCAGGTTGCTGAGGCGAAGACACGTGTTGAACGAAACCCAACAGATCCACAGCTCCGATACGAGCTTGGCCTGGCTCTCTACAATGCGGGCGAACTCAGCGATGCCATTCCTCATCTGCAGCAAGCGACCCGTAATCCGCACATCCGCACTCGCGTTTTGCTTTTGTTAGGAAGAACATTCCGTAAAAAGAATATGCATGATCTCGCTATCAAACAGCTTTCAGACGCTCTTGCTGACTTGCACGGCATGGATGGAACCAAGAAAGAGGTTCTGTATGAGAAGGGTTTGATCCATCAGGATGTAGGTGACTCAGGTGCTGCGCTTGACAGTTTCAAGCAGATCTATGAGGTCGATTACGGATATCGTGATGTTGCCAAGCGCGTGGAAGAATCCTATTCAAATTAGTGAGTTAGTAGCTCAAATTGGGAAAAGCCTCGTTGCCAATCATGGTTGCGAGGCTTTTATCGATGGATTGGTGACAATTTGCTGATGGATCGTCAGGGTTGCTTTTTCATGCTGGCGGCGAATTCGCGCCACATTAGACGGGTTATGTGTAGTTTGACTAGCTCGTCAGGTTTTGCTCCGGCAGGGTATTCTGGAAGCGGAGAGAAACTTGTGTTTGCTGCGAGGTGTGCTCGGACCAATGCGTAAATCCCTGCTTCGATTTGGGCAACGAGCATTTTTTCCTGTTGGGGGTCTGCCATAAACGAAATGGGGGGTGTTCCTGTGGGATTATTCTTACCATTGATTTCACTGGAAAACCAAATAGCTACTGGAATGCGAGGTGTTCGCGGGGTGCGCGCGCGGCCAATTGAAACTTTAGTTTTAACATTCAATATGAATCCAGATGCCTTAGTGATGGTATCTGCAGCTGTCTTAATGGCCTTGATTAGCACCTCGTCGTTTTTGGGAGTAGCACCGACGCACAGGGTGATTGCCATTTCGGCTTCCGGATCTGGATTCCATGGTGGCAGAGTTGGTTTTAATCTTTTGATGGCGCTTACCGCTAACGATCGATCATTGGCACTGGACTTGGATGTGTCTATTACGCGTTCCCATGCCAGTAGGGCGCGCTGAACTTGCCCTTGGTTTTCGAGTAGCGATGCAAGACGGATCATGGCATCGGTGTCTACATCGTCTAGGGTGCCGTATTCTGATAGGGCGGGGGAGTGAAGGAAATTACCTGTGGGGAGTTGTGTAATTTCTTGCTCAGCCTGTACCATTGGTTTTGGCGAGATCGGCGGAGAGTTGTTGACTTTGAGTGCTGATTCAACGTTGTTAACAGGATAGGCATTTGGTCGATTTTGCATCCATTCCTTTGTCACTGCGATTAACTCCTCAGGGGTGGGTTCTGAGAGAAAGTCTTTATCGCGTGTTCCTACACACCACACGATACTGAGTGTGATCACACAGCAGAGGATGACGATAGGAATAGGGATTCGGGAGGGCATAAATTGAGTAGACTAAATTCTAACCAATGACTCTAAGGCAGATACCTGTTAAGAGGCTAATAGCTTACACAAAAAAGCCTCCTATTACAGGAGGCTTTTTTAAAAATGGTAATGTGCTTGGTTAGCAGGTTACTTGTCCTTGGTGTCGGCTGTCTCAGCAGGCTTCACATAGAGAGCGCTCTTACCGACGCGATCACGTAGGTAGTTGAGTTTTGCGCGACGCACCTTACCGCGGCGGGTTACCTCGATCTTGGCAACGCGTGGTGTGTGGAGAGGGAAGACACGCTCGACTCCCTCACCGGAGGAAATTTTGCGAACGGTGTAGGATGTATTCAAGCCGCTGCCTTTTTTGGCGATGCATAGTCCGGCGAAGATTTGCAGACGCTCTTTGCCGCCTTCCACAACGCGGGTGTGGACTTTCAGGCTGTCACCGACGTTGAAGTCTGCGACGTCCTTGAGCTGCTCTTGTTCGATTTTATCAATGATGTTCATAGCTGCGTATTGAGAAAAGTGGTTTGAAATTGCGTCTTGGTTCGTTCTGAACTGTCTGCGGGCGGGAGAACTAGCGGAATCATTGCTGTAATGCAACCGTTTTTTCGTTGTTGCAGTGGAAATTCACCATAATTGGTTAAAAAACCATCTCTGGGCGTAAGTCATCAGCGGATCATGATCAGTTCTCCAAATAAATTGTCCGCCAGCGGCGCTTGCTAATCTTCGTCTTGCTTGCTAAGGCACTCAGGTCATGCGTCTTGGGGAAACACGTAAATCAGCGGATAGATTCCACTGGCAACATCTGCTTGCGTGGTTGGGTGGTATTCTCTGTGCTATGGTGCCATTCATAGGATATTGGGAAATCGGGGCAATGCACATACCGGTTCGTCATGGGGCTGGGCACTTTGGTTTCAATCTACTTACTGCGGCAAGCTTGTGTATCTTGGGTGGCGTCGGCTGTGGTTCTTGGTGGATGTTTTGCAAGTGGCTCCTTGGTGACCGTGACCTTCCCCTGACGATAATGAGCGTTTTGCTATTTATTCTTGGTGGTGTTGGTCATGTGCTGAGCAACAATGGAGGTATTGAGAACCAGCATGAATCTGTTTATTTCTGGCTTTTGGGAGGTATTTTATTTCTTGGTCTTACTGTCGCAATTTTTGGTCGTAGTGATCACCGCCGTCAGCTTGTGGGATTTGTTCGTTGGTCATCTGAGCGTAAGCGTTGCAATGGGATGTTTTTTCTAATTCTGC
>JABHEX010000294.1 GCA_018676385.1 Akkermansiaceae bacterium | reverse complement strand
TGCGCCTGAACTCAGAGTCAAAGTTTTACGCACACGAGATGATCTGCATATCCCAACGATCGAAAGTGAAGTGGACATTTTTGTTCTGAACTATGCACAACTTCGTTTGTGTGGTGAAGAACTTGCCAAAATTAAATGGCTCACCGCCATTCTCGATGAGGGACAACAGATTAAGAATCCAGATTCTAAGGCTGCCAAGGCGGCACGTGATTTAAACTGTCAGAACCGCCTAGTCCTCACCGGCACACCAATCGAAAACCGCCTCATGGACATGTGGTCACTCATGGCGTTTGCAATGCCTGGTGTATTGGGAAGTCGTGCATATTTTAAGAAGCGCTTTGATAAGCGTAAGGATCCTGGTGCGCAGAGTAGATTGGCTTCGCGCCTACGTCCATTCCTACTCCGTCGGACCAAATTACAGGTTGCCAAAGACCTGCCGCCACGGACCGAAGAAGAGGTCTTTGCGGAAATGGAGGGCGTTCAGGACGAGCTCTACAAGGCCGAACTGAAGCGCATTCAAAAAGCATTGTTAGGATTTGAATCGGATGAAGCAGTAAAGAAAAATTCATTTGCCATACTTCAAGGCCTGATGCGTTTGCGGCAGATTTGTTGCCACCCAGGTCTGATCGATCCCAAATTCCTTAAGGATGAGTCTGCAAAAATGAACGCCCTGTTCTATTTATTGGATCAATTGCGTGAAGAGGGTCACAAGGTGCTCGTCTTTTCTCAGTTTGTTTCAATGCTCGACATCATCAAAGCGCGCCTGGAGGTGGAGAGTCGGCCATTCCACTATCTCACGGGTCAGACCAAAGACCGTAAGGGTGTGATTGAAAGTTTCCAGACCACGAAGGATGCATCGGTATTCATGCTATCACTTAAGGCTGGTGGTGCTGGACTGAACTTAACATCTGCATCCTACGTTATTCTTTATGATCCATGGTGGAACCCCGCTGTGGAGAATCAGGCTATCGACCGAACACACCGTATTGGACAGAAGAATAAGGTGATCGCATACCGCTTGCTGACACGTGAGACGGTGGAGGAGAAAATCCGTATTCTGCAACACCAGAAAACTCAGCTTGTTACCAATGTTCTTGGTGACGAGGGATTTGCTACCAGCTTGGCAATGGATGACCTCGCTTTTATTCTCGGAACAGCGCCATTGGTAGATGAGGATGATATGCATGCTGAGATGAAGCCTGCTAAGAAGAGTGAAAAGACATCCATCTTAGATGATGTAACTCAGGCAGACGCTGCAGCACAAAAAGCGACAAAAAAAGCAGCGAAAAAAGCAGCGAAAAAATCGAAGGAAGCAGGTGAGAAGTAAAGCTTAGGAAGTGTGCCGGGGGGTGGTTCCTCCAAACACTTGACTAGCTTACATACCACTCATTGTCGTCATTTTCTGAGGCGTATCATTCTATATTTACGTCTGGATCAATTGGGCATACAATAGCCATATGAAAAATATTATGGTAGTGATGGCGGCAATCATCAGTGTAATCTACCTCATCAATCCTACGGCAGGTATCATCGAATTACTCCCTGATAATTTGCCCATCATCGGTAATCTTGATGAAGTAACAGCTGCTGCAGTATTATTAGCCTGTGCGCGTTATTTTGGGTTCGATCTTTCAGCATTTTTTGGCAAGAGAGAAAATGGTAAGTTGCGACAGGTGATTGATATCGATACTGACAAAGATGACCGTTAGAGCCATCTAATGAAAGTAGCTGAGCTGCCGTTCCATGGATAATACCATGAATCTATCCCGCCAATACGCCCGCGGAAATTCACGCACTTTAAACGAGCGCACACCGGTCATCTCCTCAGTCATTGACGAAAATAAGTGCCTCGCAGAGGCTAGGATTAGTAACAATGGCATGATAGATGAACTTTTTTTTGGCCCACATACTTTTCAAATTCATTGTAATTACAATGAATGCTTGCGGTAGGTGGGTAAACAGCTTAAGGATATATAAAAATGAGCTTCCATCATGTTGGAATTTCCCTAGGATAACAATCAGTCATGAAAATTCAGACCTCCCCCCAAAAAAGTCGTGCTATGGCGGTTAAACGTCGTCTTCCGGCGTTTACCCTGGTCGAACTCATCGTGGTTATAACGATCATCACCATTTTACTGACCGTTGGAGCTCTCGGTTTGAAAAATTTATCTAAAGGCAGCGGTATCAGTGCTGGTGTTCCCGTGGCAGAAGCCGTTTTTGCTGAAGCTCGCGCGATCGCCATTGGTAAGGGCACCAATACTCGAGTGCTAATACACGCGGAACTAGATTCAGATGACGAATTTCATAAGGAGCGCTATCTGAGATACATGGCAATCCAATACGAAGAGCTTAATGCTGATGGTAAGCCCTCTGGAAATTGGCTTCTCGCGTCACGCGGCACAACCTTACCCGATGCGGTCTACTTCATGAAAGACCTGAGCGAAATCAATGCACCAGTTCTTCAGACTGAGACTGTGACATTACCGGGGAATTCTTCAACAACTTGTTATTATTACCAGTTTAACTCAGAGGGGCTGATTACTTCCCCCACAATCAGTGGTAATTCTGTACCTCGTTTTGTCATCCAGGTTGCATCATTACCTCCAGGTCAAAGCACTCCAGTTGCATCCAGTGATGCAAAAAGAAACATGGGAGGATTTGTCATCTGGCGCGGTGGACGAACATCATTGTTCCGTCATCCCGACCAAATCGAGAACAACTAATCCTTTTCCAAATCTTATTTTCCTGACCAATCATGAAAAATCATACACCGTCATCCCAGATAAAACGATCAGGTTTCACACTCGTTGAGACTGTCATAGCCATGGGGATCATTACCATCATGATCACTGCGTTCCTCGCGGCGTTCGGGCCTGCTGTGCAAGGTATTCGGAAGTCAATGTCTTCAAAAGAAGCGAACCGCTTGGCGTCGACGCTTGAGTATGAGCTGAGTGTGTTGCGCGCTGATGAGACAGCAACACACCCTACAGCATTTGCTAAAGCATACTCATGGATTCAGGGCTCTTCAGGTAACAACAATGACGATTTTGTACTCATTTACCAGTATCGTGGAGATCCCGATAGTGTGCGTAATGATGGAACTCTTAATCCCTACACGGAAAATGACGGAATACCAGGGAAGGACTATGTTCTTCAGTCAGTTGCCCGTCGGTTGGGTGATGCTGCGGTTCAAGAGGAACTTGCTCCAAGAGTAGTTGAAGGACGCGTGTTTTTTGTGCGCATGAGGCAGCTGATATTTGAAAATGGGGCGCTTAAACTAACAGACGAAGCTGATTTTGAGAAAATCATAGATCCGACCGAGCCCCGTGCAGCAACGACCAGTCATACTGATTATCCTGAGGCAGTCATAGCATTTCAGGCTGAGTTTTATGCGCTCAAGAGTAGCATCTATTCTTATGTGAAAAACTCCTTTAACCTCACCGACGATAACAACGACGGACACCCTGATGCTACGGGTAAGCCAGTGTTTACCCGAAACCTAGGCGTTAGGCGATAAAGATCAAAAAATCATCATTTTTCATGAAACAAATTTCTTCCCTCAAAAACCACTCCGGCTTTACCCTTGTCGAATTGCTAGTCGCTATGATGATCACCATCGTATTGCTAGGTGTTCTGGTTTACCTGACAGCCATATCGATGGACACCTACCGCGATAGCCGCAATGAGGTGCGCGCATCACGCCAGGCAAAAGAAGCGCTGGAAACAATTTCCAAAGACCTAGAAAGTATGGTCTCGCGCCGTGACGGCAATGCATATGAGTGGCTGTATGCTGGTAAAGAGACGAGTGCTGATCAAGGACCTGCCGGTAAGGAAATCACCAATGCCAGCCAGCTGATCTTCTTTACTGGTGCCACTGATCGCTATAACGGTAAAATTGGTACTGCTGATGATAAAGGTGGTGACGTTTCAGCTGTAACTTATCGTTTGGTTTACCGTGACCAAATAGGTAATACTGATTCAGATGAGTTTGCTGTATTTTCTCTTTATCGACACTTGTTGAATCCAGATGAAGCTTTTGACCTCCTTGCTGTTGACGATTTAAAAACTACTTCAAGTAATGTGTTTAATGACACGAAAGATCTGACGGCAGAGAATTTCTTAGTAGAGAATATTTATGAATTCACTTTCACCATGTTAGTGGAATACACAGAAACGTCTGGCGGTTCAACTGTAACTAGAATTGAACGTGTATCACTTATGCAAGATGCCGCAGCATCTGGCGGTTTTCAAGAATTTAGACTCAAGGGGAATGCAATAGAATTAACACCTGCCAAGGCAGAGCTTGCTAATGGGCGTATCTTGGGTGCTGAAGTCAGTATTACCGTGCTTACCGACAGAGGAATTACTCTCGCTAAACGTTCAGGACTACCAGTGGAGGAGCTTGTAAAAAAACACAGCTACCACTTCACGAAGTCGATTATCACACCTCGACCGTAGTTGAGTTATTTTTGAGTTTTGACATATGCCATCGCCTCGTCGCGTGAGTTAATTTTTCCCTCAAGTTGCTCGGTCTGAATAGCAGTTAGAATGGCCTTGAATTCTGGGCCAGGATTCATACCTAGGTCAATCAGGTCTTTACCTGTGATCAATGGCTCAGGAATGAGCGGTTCGGCGGCAAACTCCTTCTGCTTAGAACGTAAGAAATCGTAATTCTCCGTGAAGCCGTTGCTGCTGGCGCAATCGACGCGGTGCAGTTCCATTTCATCTTCAAACGTCGGCCGGGACATGAACCTCTTGACCTTAGATGTGCGCATGTGTTGCACGTTCATGAAATTCATGTGATTGGAAACCATCGCGCAGGCAGATTCTACCGTTTTATTGGAATATTTTAATTTACGTAAAATTTTCTCGGCCATCTCCGCGCCTACGCGGTCGTGGCCATTGAATCGGATGCGATCATCCGCTTCATCGTAGGTGAATGTGGGAGGTTTGCCAATGTCATGCAAAAGCACACCAAGCGCTAACTCGAGTGTAGGTTGGTCATCCAGCATATCGAGCATGATACGTGTGTGGGTGTAAACATCACCTTCGGGGTGCCATTGAGGAGGTTGTTCACATCCGATTAAATCATAAATTTCCGGAACGATGTAACGCATGAGCCCGCTTTCAGTGAGTAGATCAAACCCTCGGGCTCGGTTGGGCGAGAGGAGGATTTGGGAAAATTCATCCCGAATACGTTCCATGCTGATTTTCTCCAGTAAGAGTGAGGTATCGCAGACGGCATTCCACGTTTTTTGCTCAATCTTGAAACCAAGTGTTATGGCGAAGCGTATGGCACGCATCAGGCGTAGTGCATCCTCTTGGAATCGTTCTTGAGGATCACCTATAGCACGAAGTGTGTGGGTGTTTAAATCATCCTGACCGTGGACGAAATCGATGATCTCGTCGGTCTCAGGCTTTTGAAAGAGTCCGTTCACCGTAAAATCTCGTCGTTTGGCATCCTCTTCGAGTGTCGAGAATGTTACGGAATCGGGGTGACGTCCGTCGTGGTAGGAGCCGTCATGACGGAAGGTGGCGATCTCAAACGGTAGCCCTTTTTCACGAACAAGGATTACCCCGAAGTGTGCGCCGATAGGATCTGCTTTAGGGAAAAGGGCGATTACTTCATCAGGTGTCGCCGATGTTGCGATATCGTAGTCTTTGGGTTCCTTTCCAAGGAGCAAATCCCGCACGCAACCACCGGCGAAATAAGTCACGTGTCCGGCATCGCTGAGACGACGGGCAATCTTATTGGCAGTGGCTTTAATTTCAGGCACGAAAGCTTTTAGGCAGAATTAAAAGAATTTTGCAGAATTATTTTTGAGCTGCACTTTGGTATTTGGTTTTTGGTATTTGGAGTTTAGAACATATGCATGTCTTTATTTTTAGATACATTGCATGCGGTCAATTGGCAGCATCCGATATTGGTTATCTCAGCTTTCGTCCTCGGCGCATGTATAGGTTCATTTCTTAATGTTGCGATCTACCGGCTTCCGCGCGGGCTTTCGGTCAATAAACCGAAACGTTCGTTTTGTCCGATCTGCAGCAAGGAGATTCCAAGTTATCGGAATATTCCATTATTCACATGGCTATGGCAGCGTGGAAAGTGTGCAGAGTGTAAGTGTAAAATTCCGTTTCGTTACTTTGCTGTCGAGTTGCTGACTGCCTGTTTATTTTTACTCATGTGGATAGCGTTTCCGTCGTCGCCGGGCTTGGCTTTGTTCTACATGCTGCTGATGGCACTGCTTGTCGTTGTTGTTTTTGTTGATGCCGAACTCATGGTTATTCCGTTGCAAGTCACTTGGTTGGGCACGGCACTTGGGCTAGCAGCTGCCGTCCTGGTGCAACATCATCTGCGTGCGGAAGGTTGGTTAGACGGGCTGATTGCCGCTGCTAAGGGATTTGTGGCAGGATTTTGCGGATTGTGGTCGGTCGTGCTGCTCGGTAAGTTGCTATTTGGAAAAAAGAAGGTGGAATTTGATCGTTTGGTTGATTGGGAACTCAGAGAGCCGAAAAGTGATGAGGAGGAATTATGTTTTGTGCTCGATGGAGAGGATAACCCATGGTCTGACCTGTTTTATCGTGAAAAGGATCACCTAATTATCGAAGGTGGAGGGTTTCTTGTCGATGGAAAAAAAGCTGACGTCAAATCACTAACGATCCGTGGTGATCGGATTGAGATACAGGGAAAAATAACGATGATCGAAGATTTGAAGTCGCTCAGAGGCAAGGCGCGGCGTGTTGTCATCCCACGTGAAGCCATGGGAATGGGGGATGTATACCTTATGGGTATGCTCGGCACTTGCCTTGGGTGGCAGTCGGTTTTGTTCACCGTTTTTGCCGCCTGTTTGTTTAGTATCGTGTTAGCTATATTTGGCCGTATGGGGTTTGGTCAGAGACTTCCCTTCGGCCCCAGTCTGGCGTTTGGTGGCATCTGTTGGATATTTTGGGGATGGCAGGTATGGGATTGGTATTTTTCCTTTATCCGCATAGGTCAAGGCACCTGACTAGATTAGCCCACAATTTCTGTGCCAATACCAGATCTTGTAAAAATTTCCAATAGTAGTGAATGAGGTACACGTCCATCGATGAAGTGCACTTTGCTTACATTATTAGCCAGAGCATCTAAAGCCGAGTTGATTTTTGGGAGCATTCCTCCGTGAATTGTTCCATCTTCAATGAGTTCGGCAGCCTGACTGCGGTTGATTGAGGGAATTAGAGAATCATCATTAGATGGATCCGCGAGAATTCCGGGTACATCGGATAGATAAACCAGTTTGGTTGCGCCTAGTGCTTTAGCTAGGCAGGCAGCTGCTAGATCGGCATTCACATTTAATGGTTTACCGGTTCCTTTTTCGCTGCCGAGTGGTGATATGACGGGCACAAACTCGCTTGCCAACACCGAGTGAATGGCACTTAGCTCGCAGGAAACAGCCTCTCCGACTCGGCCGACGTCAACTTTTTGACCTGATTCATCCGTTGCTTGGATACGCTGTGCTAAGAAGACCTCAGTTCCCGGAATCCCATTTGCCTTGCCTCCCAGTTCGACAATCATTTCTACAAGGTGTGGGTTGATGGTTTTGGAGAGTGTTTGTTCGACTATTTCGATTGCCTCCGGAGTTGTCACACGAAATCCGCCGATAAACTTTGCTTCCAGTCCTGCTTCTGCCATTGCTGCCGAGATGGCCTTACCACCGCCGTGGACGATTACTGGATTGATCCCTGCAATTTCGAGAAATACGATATCCCGCATAACTTTGCGCACCAAGGCGGGGTCTTCCATTGCGGAGCCACCCATTTTAATCAAGAAGGTGTGGCCGCGAAATGACTGAAAATATGGTAGTGCCTCGACCAAGGCTGAGGCTTTATTGATGGTAGTGTCCATGGACATGCTTTTGTTTAAGCACGAAATTCTAAATTCGAAATCTTAAACTGAGGCAAGCTTATCAAGACATTTGGAAACAGCGAAGAATCCGAAGGTCGCTGTCATGTGGGTAATGCTGCCATAGCCAGACATACAATTGAGCCTTCTACCCTCATCTGCCATGTTTTTGGGTTTCTCGGTGGATACCTCACCGTCGCATTGCTGGTAAACGGGAGACTCGCTTGAGAAAATACAATCGATGTAGAATTTGCGTGCCTTGATTTTTCGTTTGGGATCGGCCCCCATGGGAAATCCATACTTTGTGCGGAGGTTTCTACGGACCTGATTCATCAGGTTATCATTGTAGCAACGTGAGATGTCATCGATATGGATTTTTGAAGGGTCACGCAGACCGCCAGCCCCACCGCAGCTAATCACCGGAATATTTCTCTTATGGCAGCCGTGGAGTAGTAAAGACTTCGATTGTACACGGTCGATGGCATCGATCACGTAGTCAAACCCTTGATCGAGAATTTCATCTGCGTTGCGATGACTAAAAAATGCTTCAAGTGCAATTACCTTACAATCAGGATTTATGGCTCGGACACGATCTGCCATTGCGGAGGTTTTTTGTTTACCTATTTCTCCATCCATCGCGTGAAGTTGCCGGTTAATATTGGTGATACAAATTTCATCGAGATCAATCATCGTAATGTGCCCGATTCCTGATCTGGCAAGAGCCTCTACGATCCAAGATCCAACGCCTCCAATACCTACAACGCACACATGGGCATGACGGAATTTTTCCATCGCCTTTTTGCCATACAATCTTTCGATACCGCCGAATCTCTCCATTTGACCAAATCTAACTGTTGAGTATACCGCATTGTTCAGCGAGGTATAGGCATGCATGAATTTTGAAGTCGATGGAGTGGCCTTCTTGTTTCTTGTTGGCTAACCAGCTGCTTAATTCCTCTTTTTTGATATGATGCACGGTAATGTTCTCGCCTTCAATACCACCGCCTTGATGCTCGCGAGTTAATTTGGTGGCGGCATACAAATGGGTGATCTCAGTGGTCATTCCTGCCGATGTAGGGCTGGATATTAGTGGTGTGATTTTGTCTGCACGATATCCTGTCTCCTCTAACAATTCACGTTGTGCAGTTGCTTCTAGCGACTCGTGTGCGTGTTCGGGCTCATCACCTACAAGCCCAGCGGGGATTTCTATTACTGTAGATTGTGTGGGTATGCGATACTGCTCGATGAGCACAATTTTGCCGTCATCAGTGATTGGAAGAATGCCAACTACGCCGTTGCTATTAGGCCTTTCGGTGAACTCCCAGTTGTCTCTGTGGTACAGGCCAAGATACTTTCCCTCGGCAAGGGTATTTCGATTGGGTGGACATGAGTTGATTGTTTGTAGCATAGCACTTATATTTCCCATTTTACATCATTTCTAATCTATCTCTGGCCGTGTGTCCCGGGTGAGCAATTCTTCAAGTGCGTAGGATGCGGGTTTATGCTCGTAGAGAATCTGATAGACAGCATCGATCAGTGGCGTGCGCACATCTGCTGAGAGCCCTGCGTTATGAATCGATTTGGTATTACGCACGCCCTCAGCTACCATTCCAAGGTTGGCTACAATATCTTTGAGCTCACCTCCTTTTCCGAGGGCTTTGCCCACGCGGTTGTTGCGCGAATGAGGAGAGTAACAGGTGGCCATCAAATCACCTACTCCTGACAAGCCAATAAATGTCTCAGTCTTGCCTCCAAGCGCGGTACCCAGTCTAATCATTTCAGCCAAACCGCGGGTAACCAAAGCCGCGATGGCGTTGTCGCCCAAGCCAATACCATCAGCAATACCCGCGGCGATACCGAATACGTTTTTCATTGCGGCACCAAGCTCGATACCTGCAATGTCATCGCTTGTGTAGCAGCGGAAGTAGGGAGTTGTAATAATTTCTTGAAGCTGCATTGCAAGCGCTCGGTCTTTAGCCCCGATAACGGCACAGGTGGCGAGTGCACGGGCGACTTCCTCGGCGTGGTTTGGCCCTGATAACACGGCAAGCGGATTATCTGGGAGATGAGCGTGAATGAGTTCACTCATGCGTTTGCCGCTGTCAGTGGCAATGCCTTTAGCACAAGAAACTAGAATAGTCTCTTTGGGTAAACCAATTTCTGAAAGTTTGCGGGCAGTCTTATCCGTAGCGGACGTGGGAACGACAAAAAAAACGATGGGGTAATCCTTGGCTTGTTCTAAATTCGTAGTAGCGCAAATGTTGGCTGCAAGCGTTTCACCTGGAATGTAGTGATGGTTGGTGTTAGATTTGTTGATCTCATCTACCGTTTTTTGATTGCGTCCAATCATACAGACTTTGTCTACTTTGGATGCAAGTATGCTGGCGAGGGCAGTGCCCCACGAGCCAGTTCCTAGGATGGCAGCGCGGCTGATCATTTTTTCTTTTTACTAAATTTATGTTCGGTGCCGTTCATCAGAGATTTGATGTTGGGGCGGTGTCGCCATACCGCGAGCAGGGCGACTACAATGCTGAAAACAAAGAGTGGCTTATTCCACGTGCCGTCGGATAGATAGCCATGACGATAGGACCCGTATAGAGTGACCGCTGGCACCATTATGGCTGTTCCAATACTTGCAACAGAGACGTAACGTGAGGTTACAAAAAAAAGCAGCCAAATAGCCAACAAGACGACTACTCCAACGGGCATCAATGCAACCAGCACTCCGCCTGATGTGGCAATACCCTTGCCTCCCTTGAAGCCAATCCATGGAGAGTAGTTGTGCCCCATTATAGCGGCGAGGCCGACGATGATAACGAGTGTTTGAGCTTTCCATGCATCGACTGCGGGAAATGTATTCGCCATACCGTTAAGGTTATCCATGATGAATTGAGGGTTTTTTCCGGCGATCACATATACATTAATTGCTAATAGGCTGGGGAGGAAGCCTTTGAGGAAATCAAGAATTAGGCAACCAATTCCATATGGCTTACCAATGACGCGTAATACATTCGTCGCGCCTATGTTTCCTGAGCCATGTTCGCGGATATTTACACCTTTAGTCTTGGCGATAAGAAGGCCAAAGGGGATTGAGCCTGCAAGAAAGGCGATTAATGGTGGGATCCAGAGTGGCATTACGGCTTGATGATAGTTTGAGAATCCAAAATTCCAACTGCTTTTTCGCTATCAGCGATTGTCTTATAACTTAAGACCAAAAACCCCGCATCAGAGTGCGGGGTTTTCCAAGCGAAACAAGTGGCGGGATGGACAGGACTCGAACCCGCGACCTCCGGCGTGACAGGCCGGCGCTCTAACCAACTGAGCTACCACCCCTTGCTTGCTTGGGCGGGCGGAAACTAGGAAGATTCAAGCGCGCTGGCAATCACTTTTTTATGGAAAATGCTACTTTTTATCAGATGGCAGCAACTGCGGCGTCCAAGCTTGCTACATCTTCTACAGAAATGACCCGAATCTCCTTGCTGATACGGCCCATTAAACCGGCAAGAACCTTGCCTGGTCCAAGTTCTATGAAAGTGGTATTACCATCGGCAATCAATTTTTGCATTGATGCTGTCCAGCGCACGGAACCGGTAACCTGTTGCTCGAGCATGGAGCGGATATCGTCTGCTCCGATCACCTCGCGAGCTGCGAAGTTGCAGATTACGGGGATAGAGGCTGTGTTAATCTCGGTTGTGGCAAGCACCTCTGCCAACTTATCCTGCGCACTTTGCATGAGTCGCGAGTGATAAGCTCCAGCGACATTAAGTTTTTTGGCCATGCGAATGCCGCGTCCTTTGGCTTCAGCGACTGCTTTATCGACTCCTTCTCCATTACCTGAAACGACCAGTTGGCCCACCGTATTGTAGTTAGCCACGTCGATATCGCAGTCGGCAGCAAGCTCGGCGACAGCTGACTCATCACCACCGATCATTGCAGCCATTGAGCCTTGTGTGGCATCGCAGGCATCCTCCATAAACGCGCCACGCTGTGCGACCAGATTCAGGCCGGTAGATAAATCAAACGTTCCAGCCGCCGCGTGTGCAGTGAACTCACCGAGTGAAAGGCCTGCTGCTGCAACGGGATTCAGCGTGGGAAGCTTCTCCTTAATCACTGCAAGGCACGCAAGTCCATGAAGATAAAGTGCGGGCTGGCAGCGTGATGTGCGGGTGAGCTCTTCGTCGGGACCATTAAACATGATCTCGCTCAGGCGGTAGCCCAGTGATTCGTCTGCTTGATCAAAAAGCGCCTTGGCAGATGGATATGCATCTGCAAGGTCCTTGCCCATACCGACTTTTTGCGCTCCTTGTCCTGAAAATAAGATAACAACGTTGCTCATAGTGGCTTTTTCTTAGGGCATAGGCCCGCCACAGGCAAGCCTGCATCATTTCATGTAATCTCTGCTTGCAAAAAGTCGCCAACTAATAAAGGTTGCCCGCGACCGCAAAATAGCTTTGCAATCACGGAGGGGTGGCAGAGTGGTCGAATGCACCGGTCTTGAAAACCGGCGTACCGAAAGGTACCGTGGGTTCGAATCCCACCCCCTCTGCCATTCTTCGCTAAAGCTACGGGTGGCACGGCCATTTGTTCGGCAATCTTTGTCAATCCGGGTAATCCGGGTAATGCCGACTATGGGTAATTTTGTGAAGGCTGCTCCTCGAATCCAAAGCGGTGTGTTTAGCAATAAGCGGTTGTGGGAATAAGTATGGCTAACCATCCACCGGCTGCATTAGCACGAAAGGCGACACCACGAGTGCCGTGAAATCCTGCGGATTTTCTTGCCACCACTTTGCGTGTAGCTTGTCTGGTTTGACCAGATCGCCCGACTTCAGCCAGGCACCGATTTTTTTCGTGGTATCGTCGGCTAGCGCTTTGCCGACTTCGGTGATCGATAGGCCGGGATCGACGTAGAGTAGTGCACCAGTATCGAAGTGTGGTTTTAGGTAAGCCCAATCGACCACACCAGTGTATTTATCCAGCTTTTCCTCAGAGGACATCCCATCCTCGCCGAGCATGCCGTATTTCATCCCATCATGAGCCATTGTTTGATACCAATTGTTTTCTAGTTCATTCGATCGGGGCCAATTCTGAACCTTTGGCCGCGCAGCTTTGAATTACTGAGTTTTTTGGTTATTTTTTCTGCCCAGCCTTTTTCAACATCCACAAGTGAATGGCGAGGGAAAAGCTGAATCTGGCCGACGCTGCCATCGGGTGCGCCGCCTTCTCTGTAAAACATACCAAGGATGTCTCCGGCACGTATACCTTGTGAGGTTCCGAGGCTTAGGAAAAGAGTTTCTGCATTGGGGTTTTTCTCGCGTGGTTTGCGGTCGCCACGTTGGCCACCCTTGCGATCGCCACGATCGCCACGATCCTTGCGGGGCTTTTTCCGGTCATCTGGTTTGTAGTTGGGGTCGTCTTCGGCGATTTTTTCGCCTTCGCGTCCAACTGCATCCCGAAGTAATTCAAAAAGAGAAGATGCGATGTCTGTGGCGGTGTGACCATCATCTAACAATCGATCGATATAATGCCTGTAACTGCGGGTGTATTCCTTTTCGAGCTGATTCTTGACGAGATCAAATAATTGATCAGCACGCTTACCCTCGACTTCTTCTTGGCTTGGGATCTTTGCTCGCTCGATTTTTTGGCTCGTATATCGTTCAATACTTTGCAGGCGGTAAATGTCGCGGCCGAAGACAAAACTAACAGCCTTCCCCTCACGGCCGGCGCGCCCTGTTCTTCCGATACGGTGGACATAGTCTTCGGGGTCTTGTGGTATATCGTAGTTAAATACGGCGTCCACGTCATCAATATCTAGTCCACGTGCTGCCACATCTGTAGCTACGAGAATCTCAAATTTTCCGTCACGGAATTTACGGGTAGTGCGCTCACGCTGTTGCTGGGTGATGTCGCCGTGGAGCTTGTCTGCTCCATAGCCTCGGGCGATGAGAGCCTCGGTGCACTCGTCAACACTGCGTTTGGTGTTGCAGAATACGACAGAGAGGCGTGGGTTGCTGGTGTCAATAATACGGGTGAGCACTTCGACCTTAGAGCGATTGCGCACTTCATAATATGACTGACTGACGGTGGATACTGTTTTAGTCTGACTCTTGATCGAGACTTCTTTCGGGTCGTTCCCGAATTTTTGAATTAGCTTCTGCACTTGCTTATTCATCGTTGCCGAGAAGAAGAGTGTTTGGTGATCCGCGTGTAGTGCACCCAATAGATCCTCCATGTCCTCCCGGAATCCCATGTCCAGCATGCGGTCAGCTTCATCGAGGATGGCCAGTTTGATCGTGGCAGGCTTGAGAGTTTTTCTGCGCAAGTGATCAAGCAGCCGTCCGGGAGTACCCACCACAATGTGCGCGCCACGTTTGAGCTGAGTGATTTGGCGCTCAATAGGTGTGCCTCCGTAAACAGGCACTGCGCGCAGGCCTTGCATGTGTTTTCCGAGCCTGTGCACCTCTTCGCAGACCTGCACGCAGAGCTCACGGGTGGGCGAGAGGATAAGAACTTGTGCCACGGAGTCGTCGCGGTCGACCATCTGCAGAGCAGGGAGTGTGAAGGCCGCTGTTTTTCCTGAGCCTGTCTCAGAGAGACCAACGATATCGTTTCCCTCTAGAATAGTTGGAATGGCGAGTGCCTGTATGGGTGAAGGGCTCTCAAAACCGAGGTCGCGAATAGCTTGTTGTAGTTCATCGCAAAGGCCTAGTTGTGAAAATGGGATATCAGTCATAGCAGTGGTGGTGGATGGCGAGCCATAGGGCTGCATGACCACACTAGCAACTTAAAAAGCGAGCCAACATCGGTAAATGCGGCGCTTTATGAGAATGTCAGGGATTCCTTGAAGCAGGTATTGACGCGATGCCATCCAGAGTCATAATCCACGCCCCGCGAGACAAACTGTCAGGCGGACAACCAACAATCGAAAAAGAACATGGCAAACTATGCAATTAATGGATTTGGACGCATCGGACGCAACGTGCTGCGCGCCCTTGTGCAAAATGGCGAACTAAAAAACGTCGTCGCAATCAATGACCTCACAGACAATAAGACTCTGGCGCACCTCATGAAGTATGATTCAGCGCAAGGTCGTGTTTCTTATGATGTCACTTATGATGATGATTCGATCATCGTTGATGGGCACAAAATTCATGCCACTGCGGAGCGTGATCCAGCTGCACTGCCATGGGGTGAACTCAAAGTCGATGTTGTTCTTGAATCGACTGGTTTCTTTACCTCACGAGAGGGTGCTCAAAAGCATATCGATGCCGGAGCAAGAAAAGTTCTTATTTCTGCACCTGCCAAAAACCCAGACCTAACTATGTGTATTGGTATCAATGATGATCTTTATGATGCATCGGTGCACAACATCGTTTCCAACGCATCGTGCACCACCAATTGTCTTGCGCCATTGGTTAAGGTTCTGAACGATAAGTGGGGTATTGAAAAGGGTTTCATGAGCACTATTCACTCATACACCGGCGATCAGAATCTACTCGACGCACCGCACGGAGATCTTCGCCGTGGTCGCTCTGCTGCTATCAACATCGTGCCTTCCTCTACAGGAGCCGCTGTTGCCATTGCTGAGGTTATTCCTGAAATGAAAGGTAAGCTCAATGGGGGAGCCTTCCGTGTTCCTACACCCACAGGCTCGCTTACAGATTTTGTCGCTATCCTCAAGTCAGATGTTACTGCTGAGGAAGTTAATGCTGCTTTTAAAGAAGCTGCAGCCGACGGCCCAATGAAAGGCATTCTCAGCTACTCTGAGGACCCACTGGTTCTGCAAGACATCGTTAGTGATCCTCACAGTTCTGTATTCGACTCAGATCTTACGATGGTGAACGATGGCAACTTCGTGAAAGTTTGCTCATGGTATGATAACGAGTGGGGTTACTCCTGCCGCGCCGCTGATGGTCTCGTCATGCTCGGTGCTTAATCGAATTGATACTTTATCTAAGGCGGGGGAGGGCAACTTCCTCCGCCTTTTTCCTATTACCTCAAAATATAACCAATTATGGCAAAGCTTAGTATTCGCGATCTCGACGTTCACGCGAAAGCCGTCCTCATGCGTGTGGACTTTAATGTGCCTCTCAACGACAAAGGAGAAATTACTGATGACACCCGTATCCAAGCGGCGTTACCAACGATCCAGTTGCTCGTCGACGGTGGTGCCAAGCTTACTCTTTGTTCGCACCTAGGTCGACCAAATGGAGAACCAGACTCTAGGTTTTCGCTCCTCCCTGTAGCTGCGCGGCTCGGTACGTTGCTAGGAAAAGAGGTTGGCTTTACCTCAAGCTGTATAGGTGATGAGGCCAAGGCCGCACGTGCTAAAATCAAAACCGGCGAGGTTGTTTTGTTAGAGAATACCCGCTTCTATATCGAGGAGAAATCTAATGACTCCGACTTCGCGCGTATCCTAGCTGATGGGGCTGAAATTTTTGTTAATGATGCTTTCGGCACGGCACACCGCGCGCACGCCTCCACTGAGGGCGTAGCACATCATGTTTCTCAGAGTGCCATGGGTTTGCTCATCGAGCGTGAACTTGAATTTCTTGAAGGAAAACTCCAAGAACCAGGCAAACCATTTGTTGCCATCATGGGAGGAGCCAAGGTCTCCGACAAAATCCAGGTCATCAAAGCAATGATGAGTAAGGCAGACACCTTTATTATTGGTGGTGCCATGGCCTATACCTTTCGCAAGGCGCAGGGTTATAAAATTGGCAAGTCATTGGTTGAAGATGATTTCCTTGATCTGGCCAAAGAAATTCTCGAGGAAGCCAAAGAAAAAGGAATTCACTTTCACTTGCCCGCAGACACCCGTATTACTCAAGAGTTTTCCCCCAATGCTGTGACGAAGGTCACAGCTGCTTACGAAAATGGAGGTGAAATTCCAGATGACTGGGAGGGTATCGACATTGGTGATCAAGCTATTGAGGACTTTTCTGAAGTTGTTTCCGGCGCGAAGACAGTGCTCTGGAACGGGCCGATGGGAGTTTTTGAAATGGACAATTTTGCCGCAGGGACTAAGGCACTCACTAAGGCGGTGGCCAAATCTTCAGCTCTCACCATTGTGGGTGGAGGAGATTCCGTAACCGCCGTGAAGAAATTTGGAAATTCGAATGATTTTGACTTTATCTCCACAGGGGGTGGGGCCTCACTTGAACTGCTCGAAGGTAAAACTCTTCCCGGAGTCGCAGCCTTAACTAATGCCTAATCAATCAACCAGCTAACTAACAATATTATGCGTAAACCAATCATCGCCGCCAATTGGAAAATGAACAAAGGGCCTCGTGATACAGAGGACTTCCTTAACACCTTTTCTGGTAAACTCGGCAAGCTAACGGCTGAAGCCGATATAGTCGTTGCACCTCCCTTCGTTTCACTCACTGCCGCTGTTGCAGCTCTGTCATCGAATTCTGCTGTTGCGATTGCAGCGCAGAACGTTTCCGAGCAGGATAACGGCGCGTTCACAGGGGAAATTAGCACTATGATGTTGAAAGAGCTCTACGTGCGTTACGTCATCATTGGTCACTCCGAGAGACGCACACTTTATGGCGAGACCAATGCCATTATCAACGCGAAGGTCAAAAAATCTCTTGAAGCACAGTTGAAGCCGATTTTTTGTATTGGTGAGACACTTGAAGAACGCGAAGGTGGCAAACTTGAGGCTGTTCTCCGCAGCCAGATCACCGAAGGGTTGGCGGGAATCGAAGAGAAGGAAATGAAGGGAATAGTCGTTGCTTACGAACCTGTCTGGGCAATCGGAACTGGCGTCGTAGCTACTGTCGAGCAGGCACAGGATGCACATGCATTTGTTCGCTCTGTGATTGCAGATCTCTACACTCAAGAGCTTGCCGATAAGATTCGTATCCAATACGGTGGTAGTATGAAGGCGGACAACGCAGGTGAACTTCTTGCTCAGCCAGACATCGACGGCGGTCTCGTGGGGGGAGCTAGTCTTGAGCCACAGAGCTTCCTCGATCTGATTAATGCTGCAGTAAAGTAGATACAGTCTGTGTATGGTAGTGTGCCATACCTCTTGCTGTGCTCGAGCATTAGATCGAATTTTACAGTGCCATGATATGCTAACCCATGTGAGTGCTAGTGCCGATGCATGCACTGGCATTATGTATTGTACACCTGCAAGGGGCCACGATAGCAAATATGAATCTACTCAAAGTAGATGACATTCGATAAAGTCAAATGCCTTGCAGTTAGTCGTGCCTTCATCGAGTTAATTTGTTGGGTAAAAGGTAGGTTTTCTCATATCGCACAATTGTGATATACTGTTAAAAAATAACCTCTATTGTTGTCTATGCAAAGCTACTATCTTTGGCCTTTATTAGCGGCTGTAATCTACGCATTGGCGGCGATTTTAGCTAAGCGTGCATTGGCAGAGGGCTGTGGGGTATTGCGGTTTACCGTTTTGTGTAATGCTGTCTTCTTTATCTTTTTTTTGATACCCGCAGCTATTGTTTGGCAGCCTGTTCACTGGGGGCAAATAGGGTGGCCTATACTGGGCGGGTTGTTGTTTTTTCTTGGCCAAATTCTTACAGTTGCGGCAATTCGTGTTGGTGATGTATCTGTTCAATCACCTTTGATGGGATCAAAAGTAATTTTCGTAGCGCTGATTTCGTTGGGCACTGGTGCAGAATCTGTCGTTTCAGGAGTATGGTTGGGTGCCTCGTTAACTGCAGGCGCAGTTTTTCTTCTCGGCTATTCAAGCTGGGATTCTAGTCGTCGAACATGGATTGGCGTGGGTTTAGCACTGGCAAGCTCACTTGCTTTTGCCGCCAGCGATGTATTAACTATTGCCAAAGCTTCAGGTAGTGGAGTTGAAAACTATCTCGCGATTGTAATGGGGGTTCAGCTATTGCTTTCATTGGTATTAATCCCCTTATTTAAAGACAAAGTTAGGGGTATTCCAAGAAATGCTTGGGCGTGGCTGGCTGCAGCAGGTGGGCTGATGGCGCTGCAAGCGGTTATACTTAATATCGCGCTCGGTCATTTCAAGCATGCTACCAGCTTCAATGTTATATATGGATCGCGTGGATTGTGGAGTATACTCCTAATCTGGAGTATAGGGCACATGGTAGGTAATAGTGAGCTACAAGGTGGCCGTAACGTTCTCATTAGGCGAGTGATTGGAGCTACCCTTTTACTTGTTGCGGTATTTATAATACTGACGGATAGTGCAAGTTGATATGGAGCTGGGAGAGGGCAGATAAATTATAATTATCAGATCCAGCTCACACCCAGATAAATCATCATCGCATAGATGAGTTTACACGTATAATGTAAAATCTGATCGGTGTGAAATCCGGTCCAGCCTTCGCATTTTGCGTAGTCGATCAACCAATGAAGAGCTAGTTCAATAGCGGCAAGAGCAGATGAGCCAGTTATGATCCAGACTGCACCGGCATGTATGAGCGAGTGAGCCGTGAGTGCATGAATCCAAACGCCTGCAGGTGGGTCAGTCCCCATAAAAGAGGAAGTGTCTGCGTGGCGATCTTTTGCCTTGGATAAGAATTTACCTTGGAGCGGAAAATCCATCACTGCATGACCGATGGCAAGAGCGAAAAAGATCACGAAGATTCCCTGTACCGAGTGAGGTTCGGTTGTGATGATTGCTAGAAGTGTCATCTATTCCTGGTGGGGGGATGGCTAGGTTGTATGGCTGTCGCCCTAGTCCCAGAAATTCTGATATGAGTGCTCAACTTCTACCGCTACGAGTTTATCGTTCACGTGGCGTATGCGCCTACTGAGTTCGGCAACGAGTGCTATGAGAAGTTTGATTCCTGCTTCAGGATATGCCTCAATGAAGGCCTCGAGATCCTCGCGAGTTGCTTTCCAGACTTGGGAAAATGACTGTGCAGTAACGGAGGCACTTGCCGTGCCCGGATCAAAGATATTGATTTCGCCCAAACTTTCACCCTGTTGAACTCGTGCGATAAGTGTTCGTTTGTCTTCCTTATCGGTATGCACGTGAAGCACGCCCGATATTACGAAATAAAGAGCTTTCTGCTCATTTCCTTCCTCGATGAGAACTTGACCTTCTTGTACTGGTAAGAAATCTCCATAGCCGCTTAAAAACAGCCGGTCGTCTTCTTCGAGCCCAGCGATGAGACCCATAGCCGGGAGTTGGGGGGAATTGAATTCGTTGCTCATATGTATGGTGATGACGGTTAGTGGTGGAACATATTCATCCCATGCGCCACCATATTAAAAGAAAATAGAGCAAAAATCCTGCTTGCTAATGGTGTTCATTTGGTTATGTTCTAATAAACACTATCAGGAAATTGCATGTTTCTATCGTCAATAAACCATAATTTATTCAAATCATGTCTAATCAATCGCTTACCAATCGCCAACAGGAAGTCCTTGATTTCCTTAAAGAAACCCATCGGAATGAGGGATTTATGCCTTCAACACGGGATATCCAGCATCATTTTAACTTTGCTAGCCAAACCGCGGCAATGAGTCATCTCCGAGCACTCGAACGTAAAGGTGTCATCGTGCGCAAAGCAAACAAAGCCTGCGGCATCGGGTTTCCCGAGGAAATGGAGCGCGAGGAAATCGTCGATATCCCAATCTACGGAAGCATCGCGGCCGGTATGGCGCAGGATGTTGATGGCGAAAAGGAAGGTTGCCTATCGATTGACATTAGTTCTTTGGGTCTCCGAGGTAATGCCCGCACCTTTGCGCTGAAAGTGCGTGGTGAGTCGATGATTGATGCCCATATTTGCGATGGCGACACCGTTGTGTTAGAGTTTCGTGAGCCTCGCAGAGGAGATGTCGTTGCCGCTTTGATTGATGGTGAGACCACACTCAAGCGCTACGTCATTGAAGATGGCAAACCATTTTTACGTGCTGAGAATGTTGATTACCCAGATCTCATTCCCGCTCGCGAACTTATCATTCAGGGGGTGCTGGTTGCTCTTCTCAGAGCCGCTGCGTAGAAAGGTCATCTTTTATGTAGTTAGAGTCATTTCGATGAAATGACGCTGCCCGTCTAGAGGTGTTATCAATTTTTTCATTATCAATTTTCATTGAACAAAATCATCCTAGCTTCCGGCTCACCTCGCCGGCGTGGAATGCTCTCTGAAGTTGGGCTGGACTTCGAAGTCATTCCATCGCCTGCGGAAGAACTGCACGATGAGAGTATGTCTCTGCATTTGCTCTGTGAAGCAAATGCAGAACTCAAAGCGCTTGCTGTGGCAAAGCAGTATCCAGATGCGACAGTTATCGGTGCTGACACGCTGGTTTACATTGATGAGACTCCCTTGGGTAAACCTCGAAGCGAGGTGGAGGCGAGGGCAACACTTGCCAAGCTCTCAGGCCGGACTCATCAAGTTTGTACCGGTGTGTGCATTGCGCAGGGTGAAAAAACGAAAACTTTCCACGCGATAACGGAGGTGGTTTTTAAGAATCTAACATCTGATGTCATTGCTGGCTACATGTCCAAGGTTAACGTCATGGATAAGGCGGGTTCCTATGCCGTACAAGAGCATGGTGATATGATCATTGAGGAGGTTCGAGGGGACTATGATAATGTGGTCGGTCTACCCATGAGCCAGCTTTTGGCGAAGCTTGCGTAATGTGGCGGGGACCTCATGCACGCAGCCAGGCGAGGAACTCTCGGTTGCCGTCCGTGCCGGTAATGGGTGAGTCAATGCACTCAATCCAAGTATGCCCCAATTCTTCCGTCACAAATTGGTGGATTTTGTCCACCGCACGCTGGTGGAGTGCTGGTTCCCTGACGATTCCTCCTTTGCTGATATCTTCGCGGTTGAGTTCGAACTGCGGTTTAATCAGGCAGACAATTTGACCGTTCTCTTTCAACGTGTCGAACATTGGAGGTAGAATTTTTGTCAGGGAAATAAATGACACGTCCGTGACAGCGAGGTCTATTGGTTCGCCGATGTCATCCGGTGTCATGTGGCGGGCATTGAATTTCTCCTTCACCACCACTCGTGGATCACTGCGGAGTTTCCAGACGAGCTGATTGGTTCCCACATCCACGGCATGAACTTTCACAGCTCCGCGTTGGAGTAAACAATCGGTGAAGCCGCCGGTTGAGGCACCGACGTCGAGACATGTCATCCCTTTGGGATCGATTCCAAACACATCCAGTGCGCCCTCCATTTTTAAGCCACCTCTGCCAACATATTTTGGTTTTTGCTTCACCACCAACTCGGCATCCGATGATACCTTGGTGCTCGGCTTGGCTACCACGGTGGTGCCAGCCATCACTTCACCCGCAAGGATCAGCCGCTTCGCCTGTTCGCGGGAATCACAGAGCCCGCGCGAAACGAGAAGGGCATCAGCACGTTCTTTGTTGGGCATGAGCGAAGGTTGGGCGGCATGGCCTCATGCCGCCGGGATTCACGAAATGGCATTTTTTTGTGGCGGCATGAGGCCATGCCACCCTAACAACAACTACTCCGCTAAGGACAGTGGTGCGGTTTCAGGATCGGTATCAGCATCGTAATCGACACCACCCATTCCGAATCCGAATAGCTTGAGGAAGTCATCCTGATAGCCTTGGAAATCGGCGAGCTCGGTGAAGTTTTCGTTAGATATCTTATTCCAGGATTCGAGCACGGCAGCTTGCACGTCGTCACGCATTTCCCAGTCGTCCACTCGGATGCGGCCTTCGTTATCAACTTTGGCATCATCTGAATACATGTGATCAGCAAACAAACGCTGCATCTGCTCGATGCATCCCTCGTGAATACCCTTGGCTTTCATTTCCTTGTAAAGAATGGAGATATAGAGAGGAACGACGGGAATGGCGGAGGACGCTTGGGTCACCAGTGCCTTATTGACGCTGACGTAAGCTTTACCGCCGTATTTGTTAGAAAGGGTATCGTTGAGTTTGGCGCAGGATTTTTCCACATCCTTTTTCGCCTGCCCGATAGTGCCGTCGGTATAGATCGGCCAGGTGATTTCCGGTCCGATATAGGAATAGGCGACAGTTTGGACACCTTCGGCGAGCACCCCAGCATCATCGAGGGCATTCATCCACAGTTCCCAGTCAGCCCCACCCATCACTTTGATGGTGTGAGCGATTTCTTCATCAGTGCCGGCTCCGATGGTGACTTCGTTGACTTCACCTTTATCGGTGTTGAGAGTTTTGTTGGTGTATTCTCCACCGGTGGTTTTGAGCACTGAGGAATAGGTCTCCCCAGTGTCGGGATCGGTGCGGCGTGGAGATGCTAGCGAGTATACCACGAGGTCGATCTTGCCCATCTCGTTTTGGATGATGTCGATCGCCTGCTTTTTCATGTCGTGGGAGAACGCGTCACCATTCAGGGATTTGGCGAACAGGCCCTCGGCAGTGGCGGCTTTTTCAAAAGCGGCGGTATTGTACCAGCCAGCTGATCCTGTGCGCTTTTCGGATCCTGGTTTTTCGAAGAAGAGGCCTAGCGTGTTAGCTCCGGAGGAAAATGCTGGCACGATACGCGATGCTAGGCCGTATCCTGCAGAGGCGCCGATGACTAACACGTTTTTAGGACCATTTTCGATTTTTGGCTGAGACTTTACGTAGTCGATTTGCTCCTGCACGTGGGCAGCACAGCCGTCGGGATGGGAGGTGATACAAATGAAGCCGCGGGTTTTTGGTTTTACAATCATGGATGTGTATTTTTAGACAGGGTTAATAGAATTTTACAGAATTGTTTTTGGTCTAAAACTCGCATGAGCCTGGGGTTCTTGCGAATGGGATGACGTCGCGGATGTTTTTCATGCCAGTGACGAACATGAGCATGCGCTCGAAGCCCATTCCGAATCCGGCATGTGGGCAGGTGCCATATTTTCTCAAATCGAGATACCAGCCGTAGTCGGCTTCGGAGAGATTGTGCTCTTTCATATTAGCAGTAAGAACGTCCATACGTTCTTCGCGTTGGGCACCACCGATGATTTCGCCGATGCCGGGGACAAGCACGTCCATGGCGGTGACGGTCTCGCGCCCTTGCTCGTCAGGCTCATTGGTACGCATGTAGAAGGGTTTGACGGACTTGGGATAATTGTAAACCGTGACTGGGCAGTTGAAATGCTCCTCTGTTAAAAATCTTTCGTGTTCGGACTGAAGGTTGACACCCCATTCGACTGGATAGTCGAATTTTTTCCCGCTCTTTTCTAGAATTTCGACGGCTTCGGTGTAGGAGACTCGCTGGAAGGGTTTTTCGGAGACAAACTTGAGCCGCTCTACTAATCCTTTGTCTACAAATCGCGCGAAGATATCGAGGTCGCCCTCGTTGTTGCTGAGTGCGTCATCAACGAGGTACTTGGTAAATTCCTCGGCGAGGTCCATATTGCCCTCGAGATCGCAAAACGCCATTTCAGGTTCGATCATCCAGAACTCGGATGCGTGCCGGGTGGTATTTGAGTTTTCCGCCCTGAATGTTGGTCCGAAGGTGTAGATGTTGGAAAGTGCGGTAGCAAATGCCTCACCTTCGAGTTGACCACTCACCGTGAGGTAGGTGGGTTTTGCAAAGAAATCATCCGCGAATTTTTGAGCATTAGCTTTGGAAGGGTCGAGCGTTGTAATGCGGAACATCTCGCCGGCGCCCTCGCAG
>JABHEX010000293.1 GCA_018676385.1 Akkermansiaceae bacterium | reverse complement strand
TCGGTCACCAGGCCATCGCCAAATGGGTTCGCCGAAACTCTCTCCAGTGTGATGGCGATGCTATGGTTGATTAGGCCGAAGGAGTCCCCCGGTTTGTCCTCGAGAAGTAGGCGTAGCATGTCATTGTAGTAGGCCTGCCCCTGCGGCTTATACCAGCAGAGAGTAGAAGCTGCTGCGGCGCGCACTTCCGCATTTTCAGAAGAGTCACGCAGCACCTTGCCGATCGTTTTGATACGCGGCAGCGCCCAATCCGTCGGACATTTCCAACCAAAGAATCCGATGGCGCTTTTCTGCTCCAGATCCGTGCCTTTGAGAACTATCCTTTCGATTTTACTAAGAAAATCTCCCTTGCGATCACGCAGGGTCCACACCGCACGTCTCCGGACCTGCGGTGCCTCGTGGCCAAACATTTTTAGCAGCTCGTCGTTGCTGAGCTTGACGTAATCGATCTGGCTGAGGTTCATGATTCCCTCGACCTCGGATTTTTTTGCCCACAACGTCTGGTTTGCCTTCTTACCGGTGATGAACAATTGTTTGCGCGGCGTGCAGTAGTTGAGCAGCAGCGTTCCGCTGGTGCAGAGTGCTCTCTGATTGTTGCCATCGTGGGTGAAACGGCCGTCCCATGAACGGTAGAGCGTGTAGAGCCAGCGCGAGCGTTGGTGGTATTCGCGGGTTACCTCGGGTCCGGCGACATTTGCGCCCAGCGGCGACCACAGGACGTTGAAAAAGTGGGTGGCGTGGCCGGACTCGAGCTGATCGTAGGCGGTGGCGACTTGGCGGGAGAAAAACTTTGCCGCTTTTTTGTCACCCACAAACGACATGGCAATAGCCGCCGAGCCACTCATGCCGTTGTTATTGTACGCGCCACTGTAAGCACCGCTCACACCGTAGGGGATGGTGCCCTTGCCGACGAAGGTGTTGTAAAACCCACGGCATTGCTCGATCGCTCTCTGCAGATCGGGATCCTTCACCCCGCAGGCCTGGGCCAGGGTCAGACCGATGAAACAGGTTAGGCTGGGTTGGTTGATGTGGCCGTATCCGGGTAGCCGACCGCGTCGGTTCGGCGAGGTCATACGGTGGCCCCAGATGCCGGCGGCATCCTGGCCTTTTGATAGAGCAATGGCGTAGGACTCGATACCGGGCAGGACCGACTTGTCACCGGTCAGCAGGTAATACTCAGAAAGAGCGATAAGTTGATAACCCCAATACCAACCGACATAGCCACCATCCTGGCCGCCATTGACGATATCGAGCAACCTGGCCCGATCCGGCTTGGCCCATTCCTGCTTGGGCAAGTTGGCTTTTACGAAGCGGAGGTGCTTCTTCTCACCGGTCGCCATCAGACCTAACCACCCAATGGCCAGTCTGTCGTCCTTGAGTTGCTGTTTATCAGAGATCAACAACTCGGCCACAGCCGTGACCAGGGCATCGGTCTTGGCGCAGTTGACGGGTGCGGTGCGGCTGAAGTCGCCGTAAACTTTGAGCTTTAATTCCGCCTTCTTGCCGCCCTTGAGTTCGAGTGTGAGCCGGCCTCTCATCGACTTGCCCTCGGACTTATCGATGGCGGCCGCTATTTCCCGGCGCGGGTCGCTCTGAAACTTCGTGCCGTTCACCCCGACGATCACATCCCCCACCTTGACCTTGCCATCGGCGGGTGATCCCTTGTCGATTTTGGTGATCTTAATATCTGTCTTACCGCCGGCGCCAAACATACCGGTCGGCCCTAGCAGATGTTTGGCTTTCAATAGGCCGGCACCTGCGATGAAACACAGGCTTAGAGTTAAGAGAGTTTTCATGTGTTGGTTTAATTGCATGAGTTGTTGGATTGGCTGACGTGGGCGTGCTTACCGACCCTATCCATTCGTGGAAAAATCGGAGGACGTTGCAGTTTCCACACCCATGGCCACACGGGAAGACAATTCCTCATCGGAACATGACCCATTTGGGTCTTTGATGATCGTGTGAAACCCTTCACCCTCCTTTCCAGCGCGGAGCAAGGTGGCGGCAATGTTGAGGGGAAGGAATATTGGGTGTTCAATTTGTCTGGTTAGCCCAACGGGCTTAAATCCTCCAGCCCAAGGTTGGCGAAGCTACCTTGGGTATTCGTTAGAGGAATTGATTTTACCCCAAGGGGGTTACATCCGGCCCGTTGGCTCAGAATGGCACAACCCCGTTGGGGTAAAGAATCATGTTGCGTTGCAAACCCAAGGTAGCGCGTGATCGCGCAACCTTGGGCTGGAGGATTTAAGCCCCTTGGGCTAGGGGGAACTGAACATTGGTTGATAGGCAAACAAGTCGACCCATGACCCATGCCGAATCAACCCACAAAAAACCCCACGCCCCGTGTGACCGGGGAATGGGGTTGGAAGAATGGTTGGTTTTCCGAGGCCGGATTACTTGCGGCGACGGAGGATCAGGGCGAGTCCACCGAGGCCGAGAAGGGCGGTGGTGGAGGGCTCGGGAACACCTTCAAGCACAAACGAGAAGTCCCCGGAGGCTGCAATAAACGTGGTTGCCTCCGCGAGACGCACGCGGAAGGCGGCAGGATCTCCATTATCATCGGACCTCCATCGAAAGTCACCGTCGTCGGCACTTCCGGAATCGGCCAGCACCGAAAACCAGATCTGCTCTCCACCGGGCAGGGACGTCGGGGTCAAGTTCGCCTGAAACACGTAGACGTTGTCACCCCAAGGGTTCTCACCAAAATTCTCTCCGGTGTCTGTGAGCGTCGTGAAGGTGACATTGGTGGAACTCAGGACGCTGTTCTTGTCCGGCAGGCCACTGGCATCAGCATAGAAGATCAGATCGAATGAAACAGGGTTCACCGGCACACCTTCCTCTCCGAAGATACCCCACCACGTTACGGTGTGGGCTATTGCCGGCGAGGCAAGCGTCAGGTTATCGGCCGACTGCGAACCACCTCCGAAAAAGCCATCCACATCGGATCCCGAAGCCGAATCTTCCAGTTCGGGATTTGGTACTCTCTGTGAGAAGAGTATTGTGGCCGAGGCAGAACCGGTGAGAAATATACAGCCTGTTGCGAATGATGTAATGAATTGGGTAATTTTCATAAGTGGCGTAAGGGGGGTGGTTTTAATTGATTCAATTT
>JABHEX010000292.1 GCA_018676385.1 Akkermansiaceae bacterium | reverse complement strand
TCTGCTGAAGCGTATCACCAGGCCACTAATTGTCGATGCCGATGGATTGAGCATAATAGCAAGTAGTGGGGTGGATTGCTACCTGCGTTCAGGAATGGTCATTACTCCGCATCCAGGAGAAATGCAGCGACTGTTCCCTGATTTAACTGACATGAGTCGATTGGAATCCGTAAGTCATTTTGCAAAGCAATTCCCCGATGTATGCTTGCTTTTGAAAGGGGCTCATAGCTTGATCACTCATAGAAGCTCCCTTGTTTATGTCAATGGAACTGGTCATGCAGGAATGGCAGGAGGTGGTCAAGGAGATGTGCTTACAGGTGCTCTCGCCGCACTCATGGGACAAGGTCTTAAATCGTTGGAAGCATCTCGTATGGCTGCTTGGCTATGTGGTAGATCCGCTGAGTTGGCTATTACTCGAGATCTGGAGTCTACTGAATCCATCTTGCCTAGCGATGTTATTCGCTATTTTGGAATAGCATTTCGTGAACTAACAAGATAGATTAATTAGCCTATCAAAGAACATTATCTCGAACCCAAACCCTGATCCATGCCCAGCCCAACAATCAGTAAAAAGGCAAAGTCTAGCATACATACCGATGTGCCATGGAGTGTGCTAGTATTGGATGATCCTGTGAATCTTATGAGCTACGTTACGATCATACTCAAGAGGGTGTTTGGATATAGTGAAGAGCGTGCCACAACTTTGATGATGGAAATACACACCTCGGGGAGGGCCATCGTCTGGACAGGTGCCAAGGAGCGGGCAGAATTTTATGTTCAGCAGCTTCATGGCTCACAGTTAAAATCAACAATGGAAAAGTCAGTCTAGATATTCTGAACTATGAATGTAATACCAACTCTTGAGGGAGGTCTATCCATTGAACCAGAAAACGACGCCGATTGGATGGTGTTAGCGGCGATATCAACTGATATTGGGCGTCCATCGCATCTTGCTGAGTCTCTCGCCGGTCTGATGGGCGACGATAGTGAATGGGAGGAACTGGTGGTGCCAGATCTGGAGCAGAACTTCAACGTTCAGTGCCGATACGTGCAGGAAGCTGTTGAGTCAGCACGAGAGCAGAGCTTACGAGCGATTTTTATAAAGGCACATAACGCCGATAAATGGTATGGCGCGCTGAATCAAGCACGGCTGTCTCTCCAAGCAAGGTATGATATCCATAGCCTAGATAATTTTGAAGATGCTCCGGCAGAACTAAGAAGTGCTCACTTTCGGGATCGTTTTTACCTCACATTACAAGGAGTTCTGTTGGAATATGTGATGGGAAATAGTTGAGAAAAGTTTGAGGGGTGCAAAATGGCACAATTAAAATCATAAAGATGGCTAACACACCCATCTCTAATGTTATTTATTAGCTAACTCAGCTGCCTTTTTGAGGCAGTTAGCCTTACCTTGTGCAAGTTTTTTGCCATCCTTGTCGACAAGAACATAGTGGGGCACAAAACCCGACTTGTATTTAGTGAGCCCGGCTTTATCGATTTTTTTCATCATGACAGTGGGCCAGGGGAAGGAATGTTGTTGTGCCCAATTAAGCGCCGCTTTGGGATTTTGGTCGGCGCTTGCCATGATGAGTTCTACCTTAGCGTTGTTGGCTATTTGTTTATTGTAGGTCTCCACTAACTGTGGGACAGATGAACGGCACGGTCCTCACCAACTCGCTGTGAAGTAGATGATGTAGTATTCAGGAGCTTGCTGGAGTTCAAAGTTAGCGTATTTTTTGTCCGTGAGCTTAACCATGTTACCTTCAAGCATATCACCGAGAGCACCAAAACTAATCTCCTCGGCAGCTTTTAATTTCTCATCATTAAACACTTCTGCCTTTTTCTCCTCCAGCCACTTTTTGTCATCCTCAGACAGCATAGCAATTTTGAAGCGAACTTTGTTAAACCCCTTGGTAACAGTAACATACTCTGCTGTGTGGCTAACGTAGTCACCTTTAAATGTTTTTGAGCCTTCCGCACTTGTCCATGTACGGGCCTGTATTGCGCCGACTATCATTGTGGCTATAATTGTGAATGTAAGTGGTTTCTTCATGCGATGTAATAATTCAGGGTATAATATCCTGCTGCTAAAATAATAAACGTAACGATAATGCGAAATTGTGCAGAAAAAGTCTGAGGCCTTGCAAATTTATCTTCCATGAATCAAGTTACAACCAGCAAAGTTTGATATTTGATGAACATGAAACAAGACCAGTCCCAAAAATTATTTAAGCAGGCAAAGCAAATCATCCCGGGCGGAGTGAATTCTCCGGTGAGGGCGTTCCGTAATGTTGATGGAGAACCGTTTTTTGTAAGCAAAGCAAAGGGGTGTATGATTGAGGACGTGGATGGTAATCGAATGATTGATTACGTAGGCACTTGGGGACCGGCAATTCTTGGGCATGCGCCGGAGTGTGTCCTGCAGGCCATAAACATAGCGGCGCAAAATGGTGTGTCTTTTGGAATACCCAACCCCTATGAGGTGGATATGGCGAAGCTAATCGTCGATTGGGTGCCGTCGGTGCAAAAAGTACGTATGGTTAATTCCGGAACAGAAGCGACTATGAGTGCAGTGCGCCTTGCGCGCGGCTTCACTGGGCGCGATAAAGTCGTGAAATTTGAAGGCTGTTATCACGGGCATGTGGATAGTCTTTTAGTTGCAGCTGGCTCAGGGGCGCTGACTCATGGGGAGCCGGATTCTGCGGGGGTTCCGTCTGCATTCGCTGGGGAAACAATTATCGTGCCATACAACGATCTAGAAAAGGTTCAGGAAGTTTTTTCAAAATTAGGTGATCAAATTGCTGCTGTCATTGTAGAGAGCTATCCTGCGAACGCAGGACTTATTTTCCCGAGAAAGAATTTCTTGCAGGGTCTACGCGATATAACCACCAAATTTGGTGCGGTGTTTATCTTTGATGAGGTTATGACAGGATTCCGTGTGGCTAAAGGAGGGGTGCAGGAGTTGGAGGGCATCTCGCCTGACCTAACAGCCATGGGTAAGGTCATCGGTGGGGGGCTTCCGGTGGGGGCTTTCGGCGGACGTGCTGATATAATGGACTGTCTAGCGCCGAATGGTCCGGTCTATCAAGCGGGAACACTGAGCGGTAATCCGCTTGCAATGGCTGCTGGTTTGTCCCAGCTGCATGAGATGGAGATGGTAGATGGCTATGGAAAGTTGGAGAAGTTAGGAGCACAACTTGAAGCTGGTATTCGCTCGCTTCTTACGGAAAAGGGGTTGGGTTACCAATTTAATCGGGTAGGTTCAATGTTCTGTTTGTTCTTCACCGATGAGGAAATTATTAACCTAGATTCAGTGATGACCGCTGATACTGCAGCATTTAGAAAGTTCTTCACTTCCATGCTCGAGCAAGGTGTCTATATGGCACCAAGCCCCTATGAAACTGGCTTTATTAGCGTCTCGCATGGTGAGCCAGAAATCAGCAGAACCCTGGAGGCTATGAGTGTAGCTCTGTCTAAATTGTAGGCTGAAAATGAGCTAACTCATCGTGGGAAACTATTTCTGGTGAGAAACCCGTTGCCATAATGGTTAAATTTATTATACTCAACTTGTTCCAAGGCCGGGATGGTGGAATTGGTAGACACGCTAGATTTAGGATCTAGTGCCCTTTGGGCGTGCAGGTTCGACCCCTGTTCCCGGTATTTTTATTTTTCACAGCTAGATTCCCATATGGGAATAGACAATGTGGTGATTACAAGCCGACTAACAATTTGCTCATGAGCTGGAGGGTGAACGTGTTTGTGTGATGTTGACTAACAGCTTAGAACAGTTATATTATTAATCAGATGTGCAGTGGTAAAAAAGCGATCTTGATACGGGCCTCCATGATCGTAATGCCGCTGGTCTTTTGTTCATGTTCAATTGTTAGCTTTCATAGCAGGCCGTCATCGCAAGGATCTGTAGGATCATGTCACTCATTTGTGGTTGCTAGTATTTACGAGGAAAAACTCAAGCGGGAAGGGCTACAGGTAGAGCTCTCACAAAAAGATCTTTTTCTGCGTGTCTTCTTTCAGGGGATTGACGAGCGACAGGAAATTTTGAGACAACTGACGATGTCTGTTGACCGTAAACTCCCTAAGACTTACCATGAAGGGTCTTCACTAAATCGAGTTGCTGACCAAGTGAAAAGATATGGTGTGTTGAGTGCAGAAGACGAGCCTTATGTGCACACATTTAAGTCAGGGCTACCGATGCAGATGAAGCATTTGCGTCATGCCAGGATGACAGTAAACCGCAAGGCAAGTGTTTTGAAAAAGCGCCTTGGTAGAAGTCTAACGCGTGCTGAAAAAGCAACGATTGTGGACGCACAGTTCGCACTGCTCCAGAAGCAGGGAGTAATTGATGCATTGTGTATCAAAGAAGGAGATCGTTCCGTAGTGCGCCGTTTTGCTGCTAACTTTGAATTCAAGCAAGCGAGGGCAGACCGCAGTTTAAAAACGATGAAACATATCGTGACGCTACTTCGTCATGGGAGTGTGGGTGCGGGACTGAGCCAATATCCTTGGGCAGGCAGAGCAAGCCGTCATAGCACCTCTGGACATGCAGTTGTCTTGAGGGATTATGATCCTGCAACAGGTGAATTTGTGATTAGCAACCCATGGTGGCTGAGATCATTTGGTGCTGAACGTTATGACCGTATCGCAGCCATGGAATTCATGAGTTATCTGGAGACATATGTATGGCTTCAAGATAATCGCCCAGCGGCTATGCGGAAAGTCTTCTCCAGCGAAGTCACTAAATCAACTACTACCATGAATCAGCACTCGAGTAGCAGAGCAACAACAACTGAACCTGGAAAGAAACGATAGAAAAGTCAGTTGAGACCATTTTGACTCAGAAGTTAAGTCGATTTGTAATGCTGACGATGAATAAAGGCACTTTCAAAGGTTGATCGAAAGTGCTAGAATAATAACCATTAACTTATGCATGCTAGAAAACAAATTGCTATAGGGGCTGGATTGATAGTAATCTTTTTCCTTGGTCTCGGCGCTGTGGCGGCGACAGCTTTCCTGCCTGGTTACGCAGGTGAATTTGGGCAGGCCTGCTTGTCTCTTATTACTAGTCCGTTCTTAATGGAAAGTGCTATATTCTTTCTATCGTTGACTTTATTATTTGCCATAAACGGATGGCGTCGTCAACGAGAGGGGAGCGATTGGGTCAAATTAGATGAAAAAGGCATACCCATCAAAGAGGACTCATAATAAGTTAAGGATGATTCGGGAGAGGCAAAATAAATCGCTAAAAGATTGGCTGGTATTTCTACTATGTCTCATCGTGGGAGGTCTCAGTCTCTGGCTGACTGTCCAGAAAATCACAGGTAGGATCAATACATTGATCGGTTGTGGCAATGCTGATGGTTGTGAAAATGTGTTAGGCGGTAAGTGGGCGGTTGTGTTTGGCGTTATCCCTGTCAGTGCAATATCATTTGTACTTTATCTCGGGGTGATGGTGAGCATTTTTATGGATTCAACCGCGGCGAGGTGGTTTAGGATTTTTGCAGCATTTCTTATCTTATTTGCTGCAGTTTGGTTTACATCACTCCAATTTCTGGTGATAGAAACTGTATGTGTTTATTGCATGACGATGCATTCCCTCGGGATACTGCTTGCTCTTGTTATTTTGTTTGATGAGCAGAAACAAAATAGGCGTGTCACCTGGTATTTTTCATGTGTGGCAGCCTTACTCGTTGCTGGCCTGGCGCTGATTCAGCATTTTGGTCCCCAGGTAAATACGCATCGAATAGATTCTGACGTTAAATTGAGGCTGGCAGCGCCCACTATAGCTAACAATCCTCACACGAGAGGATCGGGAAGGTTAGTGTCGTTTTTTGAAGGCAAAAAATCATATCGCCTCAACACTTTACCGCATCTTGGATCTGTAAATGCAACCTATGTAATTGTGAAATACTTTGATTACACTTGTGAATCCTGTGGCCAAATCCATGAGCAGCTAATGAAACTGCAAGCAGATCATGCGACAGATCTCACCGTGATTGTTTTACCCGTTCCTCTGAATCGGAGCTGTAACCCACATTTACCACTAGGAGTCAAAGATCACTCAAATGCTTGTGATCTTGCTAGAATTGCTCTCCGCGTCTGGTTAGCTGATCCTGAGAATTTCCCAAGCTTTCACAACTGGCTGTTTAAATATTACCAACAGCCTCTTGAGGTTGCCGAGGCGAAGGCATACAGCCTCGTGGGTGAAGTAAAAATGAATGCCGTTGATGAAGAAGAGGTCGAGGCACTGCTTAGGCAGAATGTCAGCGATTATGCGAGTCTTGTAAAAAAGACGCCGGTGATGCCCAAGTTACTGCTAAAAGGATCAACCATTTTACAGGGAGTACCTCGTGATGGAGCGTCATTAGAGGCATTACTCATCAAGCATCTTGAATTATGAGATCTAAATGAACCATTACACCCATGAAACCAAACCCGCCGTTTTTTTTGATGGGATTATTTAAAGCATACTTCTATTTTCTCATTCATGACCAAACTACATGAACTTGTAGATTTTTTAGATAGAGAACTCAATATCTCGGAAATCCCAGACTATTCAGGTGCACTCAATGGCCTCCAATTAGAAAATCCTGGCGAGGTGACTAAAATCGGTGCGGCGGTAGATGCTTCACTGCCGGTGATTGACAAAGCAGTGAGTGAAGGAGTTGACTTGTTGTTTGTACATCACGGCATGTTTTGGCAGGGTGCAACACCATTGACACGGGCCAACTACAGTAAAATAAAGAAAGCTATCGATGGAAAAATGGCAATTTATAGCGCGCACATCCCATTAGACATACATCCACATTTGGGCAACAATGCGCTTCTTGCTAAATTACTCGAAATCCATGAGCCGACGCCTTTTTTTCCGTGGAAGGGAATAGATCTTGGCCTAGCAGGAACAGTTCATTGCTCCGTAGCAGAATTGACTGAAAAGTTATCTGAGGCAACGGGAAACCAGGTGCATGTTTGCTCCGGGGGGGCGGGTAAGGTTGGTCGAGTGGGTGTAATTACCGGAGGTGCAGGCTCAGAAGTTTCAGCGGTTGAGGCCCTAGGCATTGACACTTTTATCACTGGAGAAGGGCCTCATTGGAGTTACACCTTAGCTGAAGAACTCAACATCAACGTCCTCTACGGTGGTCATTATGCTACCGAAACTTATGGTGTCAAAGCAGTGGTCGAGCTAGTCGCTGGGCGTTTTGGCTTAAAGCATACATTTATCGATCATCCTACTGGCATGTGAGCGCATGTGTAAAAAAACAGCAAAAACACGTCAACCATACCAAAACAATGAAAAACCCTAATATGTTGTGCGAAAACAAGCCTCAAAAATATGTGAAATAGTCAAATTTGTACTTGCTAGGCGGCAGCATCAGCCTTTTAATGCACAAAGCTTTGCGGGTATAGCTTAATGGTAAAGCTCCAGCCTTCCAAGCTGATCATGCGGGTTCGATTCCCGCTACCCGCTTATCAAACGA